>DATDXX010000051.1:0-41747 GCA_036517135.1 Minisyncoccota bacterium
CTTCTGTTGTGTTGCAATAGAGGGCATTAAGCCACCATCTTGTAGTCTTATAGAAGTATCCGGTAGGAATATTCTCGTTTGGGTGAAGTCCCGCAACTACCCATGGCCTTAGGACATTAATGCCGTATTTAAGCTGGAACGCATTGACTGCCGCTTGAGTAGCCGTGTCATAGACACCTGTTATTTTAAGTCCTGCATTTTCATACTGGTTAAGGAATAGTTGGAGCCTTACCACATCCTCAAGGTTGTTGCTTCTACCGAATTTGATGTATGAGCGAATATGTTCTGGACAACTAAGAGCACCTAGGACTTCACCGAGCCCAATGCTTGCCCCAAGAACTTGGCCTCCGCCGCCTCCACCCCCTACTACACTACCACCTGAAGAGGTCTCACGAATAGGCACACATTGACCATCTACTACTCTTTCGCCTAGTCCGCAGAAAGGACCGCTAGGAGGAGAGTTTGTCTCATCCGTATCCTCCGCGCTTGAGCATCCGGGATCTGCAGGATAATCGATAAGGTCGTCACCATCGTTGTCTATACCATCGGAGCATGCTGTAGGAGTCGGTACATATGTATTTGTAATTGTGCAAGTGGCCTCCTCTCCGTTTCCAATGGACACCTCATCGCAATTCTCGTATGTAGCTGTGTAGTTTTCGGCAGAATCTTCCACTACAGAGTACACGCCCGCATCTACTGTGACATCTTTTGTGCCATCTTCTCCGATAGGCGTCGTCTCGCCCTCGTTTACTGAAAATGTGAAATCACTTGGCACAGCATCGCCTCCTCCTTCATTGTCCACTATTTTTACAACATGAAGTGTGCCGGGAAGGTCGTCGTTCACGATTGTGCACACTTTAGTTTCTCCTACCCCAAGAGTCACATTGCCATCTACATCACAATCGCCGCCGATAACGCTTGTGTAGCCAGACAATTGATCCTCGCTCACTTCGTAGCTTCCGGCAGACAATTCATTGCTCTGTCCGCTCGTGACTTCATCTTCATCTATATAAAGCGTGAAATCGCTTACTTCCTTTGTGCCGCCGTTGTCGTTTGTGACTGTTTTTATGACTGTAAGCCCTGGGACAATATCGTCATTTGTGACGGTACATTCTTTCACATCTCCCGGGGCAAGTGTGATATTGCCGTCAGAATCGCAATCGCCTCCGATTGTACCCATGTACCCCGATTGATTCGTTTCGCTCACAGCGTATGTGCCTGCGTTAAATGAATTTTGCTCGCCGGAATTTACAGAGCCGTCATCCACAAACAATGGGAAATCCCCTACCCCGAGCGTACCGCCGTCATTGTTGTCAACAATTTTTGTGACTGTAAGTTTTGCCGGCTGGTCGTCGTTGGTGATCGTACATGTCTTTGGAGTAGTAGAAGATACTGTGACATTGCCATTGGAATCGCAATCGCCGCTAAATGTAGCTGTGTATCCCGCTGAGTTCGTCTCGCTCACCACATGTGTACCTTCAGAAGTCGTGGTAGCGACACCGGAGCTTACAGACATACCGCCTACAAGGAGTGGAAAATCCCCTACCCCCTTTGTTCCAAGATTATCATTTATAACAGCTTTGATGACAGTGAGAGAGCCGGTTGGCTGGACGAATATGTTGGTGATTGTGCAGGATGCGCTTCCTCCTGTAGGCACATTTACCACCCCGCTCGCATTACAATCTCCGCTGAATACTCCGGTGTAATTTGCTTGAGATGTTTCCGAGACAGTATGCGATCCGGCACCCGTTGTGGAAGCAACACCGGATGTGACGGACATACCGTCAACAAAGAGTGGAAAATCTTGAACACTTAAAGTACCTCCGTTCACTATTTTAGTAACAGTAAGAGATCCTGTTGGTGGCACATATGTATTAGTAATGGTACAAGATTTCGGTGTGCTCGTTGAAACAGTTACACTGCCGTCTGCATCGCAATCTCCACTGAAAACACCGGTGTAGTTGGCTTGGGATGTCTCTGAAACGGTGTGTACTCCTTCGCTTGTCGTCGTTGAGACGCCGGACGAAACTGACATACCATCAAGAAACAGCGGAAAGTCTTGAATACCTAAAGTGCCTCCCACCACTACTTTAGTGACGGTAAGAGAGCCGGTGGTGACGATAAATGTGTTGGTGATGGTGCATGCCTTAGGTGTTGTGGACGAGACGGTCACATTGCCTTGAGCATCGCAGTCGCCGCTGATAACCGCGGTATATTCAGAGTCTGATGTCTCGCTAATGACATGCGCGCCCTCGCTCGTAGTAGTGGCTACGCCAGATGTGACGGGCATGCCGTCCACGAATAGTGGAAAGTCCTGAACGCCTAAGGTGCCCCCGCTTACTACTTTTGTGACAGTAAGAGAGCCAGTGGAAGAAGTGACGCAAATTTCTACACTGGCTGTGGCTATCGCATCGCCGTCATTGCCGGGAGGAGTCTGATGATAGATGCGCGCTGTGACCGTATAACTACCTCCTGTGGAATAGGCATGCGAGTCGGAGTATGAGCGGGTGCTTGGATCCTCCGGACCAAAAGCGCTTGTTTCTTGCTCGTCATTTACTGTGCCATCGTCCCAATCTATCTGGATGTGGTATTGACTTGCCAGACCTGGAGGAGGATCGGCAATAGCCGAGCCGGAGACGGTAAAAGTAGTGCCCGGCGCCTGGCATCCCTGCGGTGAAATATCAATGCTGGAAATCGCGGTCGTTGATTGGGCAGCAAGAGCCACGAGAGGAATTGCTACCGCCAAAGCTACAGCGGCTGATTGAAATAGAGATTTATAATTTATTTGCATAGTTTATAATTTATTTATTAAACAAAATCAACATATGACCAACTTTCGCCAGCACGCTCTTGACTGGGAAAGATCAAAAGAACTTTTTTTATTGTCTAACTAGTCCCATCTGTATACTCCTTTACCTTAGAAATGTCAAGAGTTGCTATCCACTCGTTATCAACCTGTTATCCACTAGTTAATCATCCTTGCATTTGCTCGGTATTTTAGCGCTTATCATCTGCTTAATCTCCATTGTTTTAAAAAAATGCTTGCGCGATTAGGCACAAGCTTTGCGAGAATTGTCTTTTCTCTTTTGTTGCCACTCTTTCTCTTCTATTTTCCAGAGATCCTTTAGCCAAAGAACCATGTTGTTGTAGAGATCTGCCGTTGGAAAATAAAGGCCTGCGTTACCCTCTTTTACCGTTATTTCAGTTGGTAGCGGCATTAAAGGAAGTTTCTCCATCATGAAAAGATTTGGCACAGAATTGTTGCTGGATGATCTCACCCGCAGCATAATCTGATCGTGAATCTCCTTAGACAATTTTACCCCTTCCACCTCATACTCGATGATTGCGCAAAGCGGCTTGGTAAACCCTGTCCCTTTGAGTCTATGGACAGTTATTTTTGTCAGTTTTCCCTGCATGAACATCTCCTCTCCATCATCAGATTACATTTTTATTCCACATAGTCAAAGTATTAAAACTTCTGATGCTGTGTACAATCAGAATTATCCACGCGCTTCTCGCTTGTTAGAATAAAATACCTCGGGGCTCTGCCCCGAGGTATTGTTGGAACTTGCTCCACTCGTTTATTACCGCGGCTGAGCCGCGGAGTATTGAACTTTGTTAGCTACTCGGCTCGGAAATGGAAAAGAGTACTTTTCCATTTCCCTCGCTCTACGTCGCCAATAAAAAATGCCTTTACTGGTAAAGTAAAGGCGTTCGGGTTTTGGTTTTTTGTTTGAAAATTATCGGGCGAGTGCGCTTGGCGCACTCATGATGGATGCGAGTATCATCCATGCAAGAGCTAAATCCAGCTCCGCCAGGTCGTCGGCGGTAAGATGGTCTTCAGTTTGCACAAGTTGTGCCTTTGCGGCCTCACATCTTCCCGGACAAAATGCCGGATGACATGAAACAAACCCGGCTCTGAAGAATCTGGCTTCTGCCGCAAGGGCCCTTTGGCACCCTGAACGTGAGCAGAAGTCTGAGTCTTCTGTATCACCCTCAATTGGCCTTCCGCAACACGCACATGTTGACATTAACATTTTTGTAGTAGTTTTTGGTTGCTTTTGGGATTTTTTACCCTTTCCAAAACCACGGAAAGAGCATTCACTGACATATTATACCGCTCTTTAAATTTAGTCTATGTGTTTTTTTCAGCATATTAATTTGCAATCAATTCCTGTTATAATGAAAAAATGATTCAAAAATCAGACTGGAAATTTTACAAAAATTCTGAGGAAGGCTGGCAGGCAATGTTAGACGCTATAGAAAGAGCAAAGGAAAGTATTGATCTGGAACAATTTATCTTTTTTTACGATTCTATCGGCATAAAATTTTTAAATGCCTTGAAGGCCAAAACAGCAGAAGGTATAAAAGTAAGGATATTCTGCGATGCAGTCGGAAGCTCTTCCCTCTCATCCGTCACTATTGAAAAAGAGCTAAAAGATGCCGGAATTAAAATAAAGTTTTTTAATTCTATCGTTCCTTGGCATCCAAATAATGAAACCCTCTGGTATTTCAGAGATCATAGAAAATTAATGATAATAGATAGGGCAATCGGGTTTACCGGCGGACTGTGTTTAGGCGAGGAAATGAGAGGCTGGCGGGAAAGTTATGTAAAAATAAGTGGTCCAGTTGTTTTTGAAATGTTAGAATCCTTCGAAATAATGTGGAACAGAACTTACCGGGAAGTTAAGTATTATTTGAAGAAAAAGAGAATTGATCCCGTTGGTAGTTTTCGATATCTGACTAATTCTCCGCTTCCCGCTAAGCGCCATATGTACCGAGAGCTCATAAAGGCTATAAGAAGCGCAAAACATTATATCTATCTTACTACGCCTTATTTTCTTCCTGACTCGCGCCTCCTAAGAAATCTGAAACTTGCTGCTGAAAGAGGTGTGCTGGTGCGTCTTATCGTGCCATTTACTACAAATCATCTCGTTGTAGATATTGGTATGGGCACTTTTTTTGAGGATGTTTTGAAGGCCGGCATTAAAATCTCTCGCTATACTGCCTCAATGATACATTCTAAAACGGCAGTAATTGACGGAAACTGGTCTACAATCGGCAGTTTGAACCTTGATAACTTGAGCCTGCGTTACAATTTTGAGGGTAATATCGTCTCTACTGATAAAGAATTTTCCTTTGAGCTCGAAAAACAGTTTCTAAACGACCTGAAACTCTCAACAGAACTTACTCTCCCTTATTGGCAAAAACGATCTGTTATCAGAAAAATTGCCGAGCTATTCATATGGCCCATAAGAAAACTTTTGTAGAGAAAAATCCCTTCCGCCAGCTGGCGGAAGGGATTTTTCCAATTTACTTCATCGCAATTTCCTGATTCTTCCAGCAAGGACCGGAAGAGTTCCACGGTACTGTTCCTTCTTTAAGAAAAAGATATTTAGCGTAAGCTAGATTGCCTTCAAGAGTATCAAGGTCAAGTTCAAGTGAAGTTGCTTTCTTTAGGTGATAAGTGGTGTTAACTTGCATCACGCCAACATCGTTCGGGTTGACTTTACCTCGAAAGACAGAGCCGTCCTTTTCAAACTGCCTGAAGCGAGATTCGCACCAAGCAATTTTGATCATGATTGGATCGTCCTTGAAATAATCTGTTACTTTTTCTTTGATTGTTTTAGGAACTTCGATGGATGGAGTCGTGGTTGCGACAACCTCCGTGATAGGACTTGTGCTCTGGCCTACCATAAAAGCGGATGCCAAGAGGCCAAGTCCTGCAATAATACTAACAATAAGCTATAACTTTAATTTTAATTCTGGAGCACAGACCCGGTAGCAATTCGGTATAAATAAAAAACCAGAGACTTCTGGTTTGCCCTACCAGCCTAGCATATCCTGTCAAGGAAGTCAATCCGAATACTTAATTTTTGGAGTGTGAAATACTTAAATTATGTTGAAATATATGGATATTTTAGAAATGTATATTTGACAAAAATTCATTCATATTGCAAGAAATAGAGCAAAGATCAGAGAAAGACTGCGATTCCTGCACCAGCCATGAGAGCAATGGTAAACCAGCCTAAAAATGAGCTCAATTTACCGCTTTTGAATTTTCCCATTACCTCTTTTTTGCCTGCTAGGATCACTATAAATACGAGCGCTATGGGCGACACGATGGCGTTTGCAACAGATGAGTATATAAGCGCTTTTATGGGATTAATTCCAAAAAAGTTAAATAAAAGTCCGGCAATGACCGACAAAGCGATAACAGAATAAAATGCAACAGCATCAGATGGTTTTCTATAAAGACCTTCTTTCCACCCAAATGACTCGGAAAGAATATAGGCGGATGAGCCGGCAAGCACGGGGATCGCAAGAAGTCCTGTGGATATTATACCGAAGGCAAACAATAATCCTGCAAACTCCCCTGCGAGAGGCCGCAATGCAAGCGCCGCCTCTGCAGCACTAGTAATATTAATGATACCGGCGGGAAAAAGTGTTGCGGCACAAACAGCTATAACAAAAAACATCACAAGGTTTGAAAAAAACATTCCTCCCCAGACATCTGCGCGCATTTTTCTGATTCCCTTTGGTCCATCTAACATGCGCTTTTCTATCGTATTATCACCAATTTTTATTTCCTCCTCCACTTCCTCGGAAGCTTGCCAGAAAAAAAGATATGGAGAGATAGTTGTGCCCAAGACTGCTGCAACGATGAGAATATTATCTTTTGTCCAACTAAACTGAGGAGTAAATGCATTCTGGAAAACTAGGCTCCAATCTAAATCTATAAGAACTCCTACAGCAATATAGGCAACTAAAGTAAACGCAAGCCACTTCAGATACCTTGAATAAGCGGCATAGCTTTCAAAAATTTCAAGAAAAATGCATATCGCTGCGATTAAGATAAGAGGCAGAGCAAGCGGAGCGGAAGGAAAAAAGATCCGCACTGCGTCAGCCATACCTCCGAGATCAGCACCAATATTTAACGTATTTACAAATACAACGAGACCACCACAAAAATAAAGCCATTTTTTAGAGAAGTGAATGCGGATATTTTCTGCAAGTCCCCTGCCAGTCACAAGCGCGATGCGAGCGCACATTTCCTGCACCACCGCCATCAACGGATAAGTATATGCCGCAAGCCAAAGATATGTGAATCCGAATCCGGCACCCGCTTGGGAATACGTCGCAATACCAGCTGGATCGTCATCAGCAGCACCTGTAACAATGCCGGGGCCGATTTTACTCCAATATTTTTTTATTTTTTCTATAACTACAGCCACGAAATTTTATATTGCTTAAACTCGCTCAAGAGTGATTTGTCGTAAAAAATCCTCGAGAATGCCTCTGTTTCCCAAAGCGCGCCATTTATGCCTATATGCGGACCCACCTCACGAGGTATGCCGACATAATCACAAATAAAATCGGAATTTATGTTTGAGCGCCTATGAATTGGGTCAATCGGAGGGGACATCTCCCTCTTCATCATATGGAGCCACACTACAGAGTGCAGATCCACGATGCGCTTCGGAAGCGAAATATTAAGATGCGCTCTGTGCGTCGCCGCCAGGAGGAATTCAAGGTCAAAATAGCAATTCTGACCTGCTATGGTATGGTCTTTTGCTTCTTTCATCCACTCAATAAACTTTTGAATCGCTTGCGCCTCCGATGGTTTGGAGGAATCAAAAATCAATTCCCTTGTCATGCCGATTATTTGGAGCGCCTCATTATCCGCGTGAGCGCCAGCGAATGCGGAGCATTCTATGGAAAATTTTCGTTCTGCATTATCAAAATCAACTGCGCCTATTGAAACTACTGAATGTTTTGAGGGTTCCACACCCGTCGTCTCTACATCTACGATTATCATGCTTGCATTATATCATTTGCTCGGTGAGCAATTGGCGGCAAGAATGAGTCCGAATCTTTCCGCCTCCAGTGCACTTCCAAAATAAACTTTATTTTTTTCAGATATTCGACTTATCCCTGTACACCACGGAAAATAGTATCTTTTCCCGTTTTTAGAAGCTACAATTTGTCCATTTTGGTTTTGCCCGTTCATCTGCGGCACAGATAGATCTTTTTCTTTTTTTTCATCCGCGTTTGTACTTGAACTAGAAGTAGTGGTAATTTGCTTATCCGATGACTGCTGTAAAGGAAACGATTGCGCAAAATCTTTTTCAAAACTGATTTTATCTTTGTTAGCGGATGAGCTTCTGGCAGAAAACTGCCCAAGAAAAAAGGAGGAAAAGGCTACAAGAATAATGATAAGACATATTCCGGTCTCTTCTGAATAGTTTGAAAAGAAAGACTTGATTTTTTGGATAATCTGCATTATAGTGTCCGCATCCGTTATTATAGTATTTATTTAGGATTTAGACATTAGAGCTTAGAATTTAAAACATATGGCAACCAAAAAAGCCGCCGGAACAGCTAAAAATCTAAGAGATTCCCAGCCGAAATTTCTCGGTGTAAAGCTTTATGATGGAGAAAAAGCAAAGATCGGTGACATTATTGTCCGCCAAAGGGGTACTGTTGTACTTGCTGGTGCTAATATAGGAATAGGGCGCGATCATACTCTTTTTGCTCTAAAAGCCGGCACGGTAAAGTTCGGAACAAAACGAAAAAATAATTTTGACGGAACTAGAGCTTTGCGAAAAATAGTCCAAGTGAAATAAAAGCGGTATTTACCCCGGGGCAAGCCCCGGCCAAAAGGAATTCACAAAGCGAATTCCTGGGCGCGGCTTGCCGCGCGGTACTTGCCCTTATATTGCTCTTCTCGGATCGGAAATGGAAAAGATTACTTTTCCATTTCCCTCACTCTACGTCGGTAATAGAAAAAATTTCTGCGCTAGCAGAAATTTTTTGTCATATTGATTCAACTAAAAGTTTCACCTTAACCTTTTTGTTTCCTGCTTTTACCTCTATATTGTGCGGGCCCGTTTCCTTGATGTGTTTTTCGAGAATTATAAAATCGGGATTTATATCGGCACCAATTGATTCTTTTATCGCGATAGCAATTTCAGGCGCGTGCAGACTTGCAAAAAGATGCCCCTTTTCATTTACTTTCGCCCTTATCACCACTTCTTTATTTTCAATTTCGTGTATATTCTTGGACAGAAGATCTCCTTGAATTTTCCTTTCCACCTCCAATTCAGCTTTCAGGACATCGATTTTTTTTAATGCTTCTGGAGTCGCAACTTTCACTGCACCTTGTGGTATGAGAAAGTTCAGAGCATAACCGTCCGTCACATCCTTGACATCATATTTTTTGCCTATCTTTTGAACGTCTTTAAGAAGAATAACTCTCATAGCACGACACGAATTACGAATAAATACAGCGAATGACACAAATGGGTTTCAGAGCGCAAGTTATGTATTTGTATTTCTTCGTATTTCATAATTAGTGTTATTCGTATGAATTCGTGTATTAGTGCCGCGTATATCTTATAATTTTCGTGCTAAATCCAGCGCCTTATCCATCTGGGGATCTTTTTTGTTCCTGATGTCGTCATCAGTGCGCCTTATCTCATAGTCCGGATTGATCCCGTTGTGTGAAATTGAGGTGCCATTCGGGGTGAGCCATCTTGCAACCGTTATTTTCAGTAGCGTATCATCAGTCAGTGGAACGAGTTCCTGAACAGATCCTTTGCCATAAGTTTTTGTACCGACTAAAACTGCCCTTCCCGAGTCTCTCAAAGCTCCAGCGAGAATTTCAGACGCAGATGCGGTATTTTCATTCACAAGAATCACGATCTTCATGTTTTGACTGAATAAATTATATCCCCTGCTATAGTAAACATTCGGTTTGTTGTTTTTACCGAAGTCCTCCGTAACGATCTTCGATCCTGGAGGTAAAAACCAGCTTGCCATATCAACCGCCGCTTCCAGATATCCACCAGTATTGTTTCTGAGATCCAGAACAATATGGCTGTATCCGGAGTCAACAAATTCGCGTAGAGCATTGCGAAAAAGCTCCGGCGAATTAGCGGTAAAGCTCATCACTCTGACAACAAATACTCCTCCGGCCTCTTTTTTTGTTTCTACAACAGGAGTAGTAATAGTGTCCCTTGTGATTGTTATTGTGAACAGATCGTATCTGCCCGTTCTTTTTATTGTGAGTGTTACGTTTGTACCTTTTTTGCCTCTTATTTTTTGAACTGCATCTTCTATTATTATCCCTTCTGTCGAGACCTCGTTTATTTTTACTATAGTGTCACCGTCCAGAATGCCTGACTTTTGCGCTGGAGAATCTTTTATGACAGAAGTTACACTGAGGAAACCGTCCTTGATTCCCAAAAGCGCACCAATGCCTTCAAGACTCCCTGATAAATCACTAGTGAGATTTTTTGCTTCATCAGGTGTTAAAAATGTCGTATAAGGATCACCAAGAGACTCCGCAAGACCCTTGACTGCGCCATATATCTTATTTTCATCAGTGGTCGTGACCGAACTGGAAGCGCTTGTCGGAATATATTTTTGATTCAAAATATCCCACGCGCGCCAGAAAATAGAAAGGTCAATATCCGAATGAGTAGATTCCGCTGTTGCAGAAAGTGCACCGGAACTATTGTAAATAGTGGCTTTTTGGGCATCCACATAAAGCCCGGCAAAAAAAGCTAAGGCAATTGTAAAGGTTGCCGCTGCGGCAATTGCGATTTTTTTAATTGCTGAAGACATTCAGCGATTATATCAAAAAAACCTAAAGTAGCAAGAAAAAACAATAAAAAAGTGCCTTTTTCAGACACTTGTGCCATTTACGGAATGGTCTTAGGCTGCTTTTGCCTCGAGCCGATACAGAATCACTGACCGACAGGAGGTGTGAGAATGAAGCTTTGCCACAAGCCCTGATTCATTCGCAATTTCATTCGCGATCGTTTCAAGGCTTTTACTCCCCCAGTCTCGTCGCGACCATTTCCCTTCTGAGAGAAAGTCGTATTGAGGCGACAAGATGTCGATGGATGGCCGGTCTTCATTCCAGCCAATGCAGATGTAGAAGCCTACAGCCAAGCGGTTTCGATGGCTTTTCGCCATCATCGTCGAAGCGGATTTGTTCATGGCCAACGAGAATACTGAGCTTGTAGCATGGATTTGTCAACCAAGCATATAAACAGTTATAATCTAAGAACAGTCCCGTTCGAAATCACACAGTTGCGATTTTCAATAAACGGGATAAAAGCAAAAAGGTCTATTTATTATTTAAAAGCAATTAGCAAATACGGAAATACCGAGCATTTCCTATTTCGAATGGGATGATAAAAGAATATAGTTATAAAGGACTAAAATGGCTTGACCTTGAAAATCCCGAGGAAAAGGAGGTAAACGAAATAATGCACCGCTTTAATGTTTCTGCGGAGGCTGTTGAAAATCTATTATCCCCTACCCCCAAGCAGCGTGTGGTACTGTATCCGTCCTGCGTTTACATAGTTCTTCATTTTCCCACTCTGTCCTTCCATAAGAATGCGTTTCAAGGAGAAGGTCACCGCAAAGAAATAGATTTTTTGGTTGGCAAAAATTTTCTTTTGACGGTGCATTATGATCCAATGACAGCCATAAAAAAATTCTCGGAATTTTTTGAGCGAAGTAAAACAGAGCAAGGTGTTGAGGAGAATGCCGGCGTCATATTTCATCGGCTTGTAAAACATTTATACCATTCGCTTTTGTATGATGTTGAGGTAATAAAAGGGCTTCTGCAAAAGGCGGAAAATTCAATCTTCAAGGGCGAGGAGAAAAAGATGGTGGCGGAACTTTCTCAGATACATCGTGATATCTTGAAATTTAACAATGCCCTGCTGCCTCATAGAGAAGCTATAGAGGCATTGCGTGGAATATTTAGAGGCTTTCTTGGCGATAGCTCCGAATCGATAATTCACGATATAAAAAGCGAGTATGATCGTGTTGACAGAAGAATGCAGAGCAACAAGGCCTTGCTTGAGGAGTTAAGACACACTAATGATTCTCTGTTATCAGCAAAACAAAATGAGGCAATGAAAGGCCTTACTATGATGGCATTCATTACCTTTCCTTTAACATTGATAGCTGCAATATTTGCAATGAGGACAGAGTCTACGCCTTTTATTGGAAATCGCTACGATTTTGTCATCGTCATCTGCATAATGCTTATCGTAATACTGAGCTGTGTTACATTTTTTAAATACAAAAAATGGCTGTAGCAAATAAAGCTTTGAGCTTAGTGCTTGTGGCTTGAAGTTAAAATGAAAAAATTTTTTTTATTCAATACTCTTGGAAAACGGAAACAGGAATTTAAGCCTATAAAAAAAGGTGAGGTATCTATGTATTCTTGTGGGCCGACTGTCTACAACTTTCTTCATATCGGTAATCTGCGCGCTTATACTTTTGCTGATGTCTTGAAGCGCGTGCTTATCTACAATGGCTACAAGGTAAAGCATGTGATGAATATAACAGACATAGGTCATATCGTTGCCGACGCTGATATAGGCGAAGACAAAATGGTAAACGCGCTGATGCGTGAGAAAAAGCCAATGACGCTTGCTGCAATGAAAGAAGTTGCAAACACATACTACGAAAAATCACGAGAGGATATGCAGAAAATGAATATATTACCCGCTGACGATTATCCCTTTGCAAGTGAGCATATCAAAGATGACATTGCGATAATTGAAGCGCTCTTGAAAAAGGGTACCGCCTACAAAACAGCAAGCGGTATTTATTTTGATACGAAAAAATTTCCCAATTATGGAGTATTGGGTGGTGCGATTGCGGATAATGGGCACTCGCGGATTGGTATTGTAGGCGAGAAGAGACATCCCGAGGATTTTGTTTTATGGAAACCCGCAGATGAAACTGGATTGGGATACGATTCGCCTTTTGGCAAAGGATTTCCCGGATGGCACATTGAATGTTCTGCTATGAGTATGAAATATCTGGGTGTTTCTTTTGATATCCATACAGGAGGCATCGACCTCATCCCTGTGCATCACAACAACGAGATAGCGCAATCTGAAAGCTACACAGGAAAACAATTTGTTCGATACTGGCTTCATAATGCTTTCATCACCATCGGTGACGACGAAAAAATGGCAAAGTCAGGAGAAAATTTTATCACTTTGCATACTTTGGGAGAAAACGGGATTCATTCCCTCGCCTACCGCTATTGGCTTTTGACAGCCCGATATTCTACCCGCATGGATTATTCATTAGAAGCTATATCAGCAGCTCAAGTTGCTTACGAGAGACTTCATGAATGTTTTAGAAAACTTGGAGACGAGATTGGTGTGATAAATTCTTCGTATCAGAAAAAATTTCTTGAGGCGATAAATGATGATCTTGATACCCCAAAAGCTTTAGCTCTTGTGTGGGAATTAGTGAAGGATGTCAAAATAAGCGATGAGGATAAGAAAGCGACGTTCTTAGATTTTGATAGAGTACTGGGACTCATGCTCGGACATGTGACAAAAGAAAAAGTCATGGTAACTGGCGAAGTCCAAAAACTGCTTGATCTGAGGCAAAAGGCGCGAGTTATAAAAGATTGGACCAAAGCAGACGAGTTTCGCAAGGAGATTGAAAAACATGGTTTTGCTGTTAAAGACGGAAATGACGGGACTCAAACGTTGACAAAAACTCAATAAGGTGATATAATTGCTCTGAATAGATGTATTAAGTGGGCCAGTCCTCATGGCTTCAATCGTTTTATTTTATTGACATTTTGCTTGTGAACGGGTTCTTACTTGTCCCAATTCATAAGCGCTATAGTCATTGAATAGAAGTGATTTGCCATGGGGCTCGCCCACATAATACATTTTGTTGCTTTGTTCAGCCTATTGGCTGCTGGGGACCGCGAATTAATGTCAGAAACATTTTCGCGGTCCTTGTCTATTAGAAATCTTCTACTTTTTCATTTTGAAATACTGCTCTGCTATTTCCAGATCCTCAGACAAATTTACCTGAAGCCAAAATCTTGCCTGTACAGATTTTATTTCGTGATCTCTTTTTGCCAATAGTATTGTTTGAGGTAATCCGTATTCCCCTCCTCCAATAGATAACATTTCATAATTAAAAATTTCGGGAGTTAAAGAATACATTCCGGTGCAGATAAATCCGGGCTCATCTTTTGTATATCTTTCAAGAACATCTTTTATTCTGCCTTCTTTGTCAAAAACTACTTTCGCGCGGCCAAGGACTGAATCTCTTTCTGACACCAGTACTGACCACGGCTCTCTTAGACATTCTTTCATATCTTCTGGTGCATAAATATCATCTCCCATCATTACTAAAAATTTTTCTTTGTTTTTTAGATGTTCTTTACAGATCCAGAGTGCATGCGCAGTGCCTAAAAGCTCTTTCTGCTCTATGTAAGTAATTTTTAGACGGCCGTAGTTTTCGGTTAAAAGAGTTATGATTTTTTCTTTGAGATAGCCGACAACTAGAACAACCTCGCTAACAGAATCTGGGAGCTCGTCAAGTTTATGTTCAAGCAAAGTTTTTCCAAGCACCTTCAACAAGGCCTTTGGAGTCTCCTTGCCAACATCACCCATCCTAGTGCCCTTCCCTGCTGCTAGTATTACGGCGATCATCCCGTTTGAAATAGGAAATGCTCGGCATTTCCGTAGCGATTACCTTTATTAATTTGTATATTTACCTTTTTGCGCATTACTTTGTTATATCGTAAACCTAAATTACCGGATTTCGAACGGGACAAGCTTGTCCCCACTTTACCAACATTTTATGCGGAATTCAAACTTTTTGAGCCACCCCACTGGTGCTACAATAGCCCCATGGCTAAAACTTTTAAAGATATACGAGTCCCGCCGCAAAACCTAGAAAGCGAAATGGCGCTTTTAGGCGGCATAATGATGCATCCTGATTCAATCCACGACGTAACTGATACTATTGTCTATGATTCATTTTATGCTGACAAGCATAAAGATATTTTTGAAACAATGCTTGAGCTTAGTGGTAAGGGCGACCCGATTGATCTTCTTACTCTTTCGGCGCGGCTAAAAGAAAAAAAGATTCTGGAGAAGATCGGCGGTCGTGCATATCTTACTGAGTTGATACAGAGTATCCCTCCGGCTTCCAACATCCGGCATTACGCGGAGATTGTGCACAAAAAATATATTCTCCGTCGGTTGATAGAGGCGGCAGAAAATATAGGCGAGATGGGATTTGATGAGAACAAGGATATTGACGAGCTTTTAGATCGCGCGGAAAAACAAATTTTTGATATAACAAATTCTTCAAGTTCTTCCAAGTTCGTCTCACTCGGCTCAACATTGGACGAAGCATGGGAACGCTTGGACAGGATGCATCGCTCAAAAAACGAGCTTCGTGGCATTTCTACCGGCTTTAGGGACTTGGATAACATTCTTTCGGGGCTTCAGAAGTCAGATCTCATTATTCTTGCCGCAAGGCCGTCTATGGGTAAGACCGCACTCGCCCTGGACATTGCGCGCCAAGCGGCTATAAAGGGTACGGCTGTAGGCATTTTCTCCTTAGAAATGAGTTCCCAGCAGCTTGTGGACAGAATGATGTCTGCTGATGCTATGGTGAACTCTTGGAAGCTTCGCACAGGCAAGCTTTCAATAGAACATGATTTTGAAAAAATAAAGCACTCAATGGATCGCCTTTCTAAAGCGCCGATATATATAGATGATCAGCCCGGAAATAATATTTTGAAAATGAAATCTGTCGCAAGAAAGCTCAAGATAGAGAAAAAACTCGGTCTTGTGGTCGTGGATTACCTTCAGCTTATGATGCCGACCGGAAATTACAAGCAATCAGATAACATGGTTCAGCAGGTAACCGAAATTTCGCGCTCATTAAAACAGCTTGCGCGCGAGCTTGAGGTTCCTGTGCTTGCCCTATCCCAGCTTAATCGCTCAGTGGAAACTCGAGGCGGTTCAGGTAGGCCGAAGCTTTCGGACCTTCGTGACTCCGGCTCAATTGAACAAGATGCTGATGTGGTAATGTTTATTCATAGAGAAGATAAATACAAAGAAGACTCCGACAAAAAAGGTATCGCCCAGATACACATAGACAAGCACAGGAACGGGCCTGTCGGTTCCATAGAGCTATTCTTTGACGAGGAGCGCACCACATTCCTAAATATTGACCGGACCAACATTGCTGACTTCACTAAAGAGGAGGAACAGGTATTCTAGGAAGCTTATGAGCTAGCGAGCTTTAGAGCTTGTCAGAAACACTGAAACAAAAGCATGAACTCGTTTGAAAAGCTAAAAGAATTATTCAGGGATTTTCCGGGTATTGGACCGCGACAAGCAGAGAGATTCGCATATTTTTTACTTGCTAAAAACCCTGCCTATATTGAAGAATTAAAATCGCTACTAGGCGAGCTCAAAAAGGATGTGGCGCAATGTAAGGAATGCATGCGATATTTCGCCAAGAAGAGCGGAGGCACTCTCTGTCCTATTTGTATAGATGAAAGTAGAGATGAGGCGCTTCTGATACTCGTAGCCAAGGATAGCGACCTTTTAACAATAGAAAAAAGTGGGGCATTCAAAGGCAAATATTTCATCCTTGGTGGACTCGTGCCGATATTGGAAAAGGAACCGACGAAAAAAATCCGCCTCGCTTCACTATTATCTTTAATCCAAAAAAGAAAAAGTGTAAAAGAGATAATCTTGGCTCTTTCCGCCACACATGAAGGCGAAAACACGGAAGAGATACTAAAAAAATCAATCACAGAAATCGCCCCTCAAATCAAAATTTCTCACCTCGGTCGCGGTCTCTCCACCGGCCTTGAAATAGAATATTCCGATAGCGACACCATCAAAGCCGCGTTGGAAAACAAGAGGTAAACATTTTCAACGACCGTTGAAAATGTTTACCTTGTGGAATAAAAAAGACCGACATCAGAGTTTGATGTCGGTGGAGCGAGTGTCGCCGCAGGATTCAGGATTCGGCTGGAAGCGGAATGGCTGAATCGATCCTAGGATGACTTTGCTCGTGCTTATCCTCCCAGGTGATCTGGTCCGATGTCGGATGGAATGAAAGCTCGGGAAATTCACCCGATTGGAAAACAAGAAAACACCCTTCGCTCAAGGATTTTGCTCGGGAATGGTCCTTGCTCTTGCACGCTTCCAGGAGCTCTCGAGAGAGATTTGCCGGCCTGAATACATAGCGATACATGTTCCCAGAATCCCAGGAAGCTACCATGCTTTCAGAGTTTACCTCCGCTTTCCACATGCAGAGCATGGGCAATTCCTTGCTATACATGCCAGCAAATTGGGCAAAATAGATCCCTGCCTCTGGCAATAACTCATTTGGGTCCAGCATGAAAGCTTTGTTTCTGAGATAGGCATCTTGTGCCATAGAACTAAGCCAAAGCGAGAGCCAAATGATAATGCCACTCAGAATGAGCATGTATTGAGTCGCATATGGGTGTGGAAAACTTCGCGTGGCGAAGTAGCACACAGCAAAGACGACGACAAGAAAAGTCCACCAAATAATATTTCGAAGCTTCATTGGATAATAATGGGTGTGCACCTACGATTTCAACGAACGATATCCTCAAGCCGAGAGGATAGCATTGCGCTAAAACCTCGGGTGGGATTGAATTAAAAGTAGATTACCTCTATTTTAGGATTTGTCAAACACAACCACCCTCAATCCCCTCCTTGACTAAGGCGGGGATGAAAATAAAATCTCCTCCTTGGATAAGGAGGAGTGGCGAAGCTGAGGTGGTTGGACTATTTGAGCCCCGTAATCTTTACCTTAAAAAACGGCTGTCTGTGCCCGCTCTTTTTGAAATATCGGCTCTTCTGCTTGTATTTAACGACGCTTACTTTGCCTGCTCTGCCGATTTGTGTGAGCTCTGCAAGGACTTTCGCGCCATCAATATAAGGCGTCCCAATCGTAGAATTGGCGCCATCATCCACAAGAAGCACCTTGTCGAAAGTAAGCTTATCACCCTCCTTGTGCTCGCCTTTTATTTTCTCAATATTTAAAACATCGCCCACAGCCACTTTGTACTGCTTGCCACCAGTAGCAATTACGGCAAATTCTGCTGTATTTTCTTTTGGATTTTCTGTTTTTTCTCCCTTTTTAGGCATAGGGAGTATTTTACCTATTTCAGACTAAAAAGCAAATTATGATAAAAGTGATTTTGCAAATGTTTCCAGATCAGTTCCAACAAGCACAGCGTCTGCCTCAGGATCAATGTCGTTTTTGGTTTTGATATTGCTTGCTTGGCATAGCCATACGCTCGGACGCATTTTTCGTACATTTGAGAAATGTTCCCGCTTTTGCGGCTCGGTTTTGTTTATTAGTGCACGCAGGTCACGCGAATTCCAAACCATTTTGAATTCTTTTGGAATATTTAAAAATTCTGCAATATCATACGGCTCTATCAAACATTTGTCTTGATGTACTTCTGGAATCCGCCCAACAACAAGC
Organism: Minisyncoccota bacterium; assembly: GCA_036517135.1. GTDB lineage: Bacteria > Patescibacteriota > Minisyncoccia > Phycocordibacterales > CAIRYW01 > JAQBQZ01. Next base: position 18,346 of record DATDXX010000051.1, read on the forward strand.
GCATAATCAGCACCCATTTGAATTGCGCGCCTGACATCGTCATCTGTCTCATGCAGACCCTTGGCAAGTATCGGCTTTTCAGTACGAGCCCTAGTTTTGGCTATTAGATCAAATGATCCTCCCCAAAGCGCGTTGGTATGGATTGATATCCAATCGCCTACTGTGTCAGCAATATCAAAAAGTTCGTCCCAGCTCTTATCTGACCTAAAAGTTGGAGACTCTGGCTTAACTTCCGCGATGATTATCGGCTTTTTAGGCATTTACGCTTCTTCTTGTTCCGGCTTCTCTATGAGCTCCACATCAAAGCCGATGCCTTTTTCTTTGTCAGTGATGCGCATGACATCTTTGTCTATTTTTTTGAATTCCTTGCTTGAATCGTTGAATTGATTTACTACTGTCCCCAGCGAGCGCCCCAGCTTCTCGTGGCTGTCAGAATACTTCCGAAGATGCATCACAAGCTCCCCTACTCTCTTTATGATGTCTTTGGCCGTTTCCTCTATCTGCATTGCTTTGAGGCCCTGAAGCACGGTCTGGAGATACGCCAAGAAGGATGTGGGTGAGACGATGATAACCCTATACTTCCCTGCCGCGCGCTGGATGAGATTTTCTTCTTCGGACACGCCCACTTTGCCGACAAGCAGATCATAATAAATCGCCTCGTGTGGGATAAACATGAAAGCGAAATCCATCGTATCCTCCGATGGTTTTATGTATTTGGATGTCTCTACGATTCTATTCTTCAAATCATTTTCAAAAAGCTTTTGGAGCTTCTCTTTCTCGGCTGGATTTTTCTCTTCCACGATTCTATTGTAATTTTCAAGCGAGAATTTGGAATCGACGGGAATTATCTTGTCCTTCACAAATACCACCGCATCTACAATCGAGCCATCTTTAAAAGCATACTGCATTTTGTAGGAGTCAGGAGGCAGGACATTTTTGAGAAGCGTCTCCAGATAGTACTCCCCTATTATTCCTCTCTGCTTTGGATTTTTGAAAATATCCTGGAGATTCTGCAATTGGTCCGCGAAAGACACCACTTGTCTATTCGTCTCGTCAAGCTTGGTGAGCCCTACCGTCACATCCTTTATCATCTTTTGTGATTCGGAAAATTGGGTCTTCATAGAGTCCCGCATCATCACTGTGGTATCTCGCATCTTGTCGTCCACCACCTTTGAAAGAGAGCTTAGTTGGTCTTGGAGGAGCTTGAAGCCCATATGCTCATCCTCCGGCTTTTTGCGGAGCTGCACGCGTAGGACTATGAATATATTGAGTGCGACAAGAATCCCGACTACGATGAGCAATAAAACCGTAATATTCATGATAGAATTATAGCATGCAAGAAAAAATCAAGGCAAAAATAAAGGAATCAATGCTAGCCAAGGACACTTTGGCGCTAAATGTCTATAGGGGCATCTCTGCGGCATTCACAAGCGAAGTGATGGCCAAGGGCAAGACCCCGCAAGACGCTCTTTCTGATGAAGATTGTATAGTGGTACTAAAGCGCCTCGCCAAGCAAAGAAAGGATTCAATAGAGCAATTCATAAAGGGGGCTAGGCAAGACCTAGCTGATAGTGAGAAGGCTGAGCTTCTGATAATAGAGACGCTTCTCCCAAAAATGCTCGGCAAAGATGAGATAAAAAAGGTAGCAGAAGCCAAAAAAATTGAGCTTGGTGTTACTGATAAATCTAAGATCGGTATTCTTGTCGGAGCAGTTATGAAAGAGTTAAAAGGCCAAGCTGATGGTAGTGAGGTGAAAAATGTGGTTGAGTCATTATTTTAATCATGATACTGATTATTAAATAACATACACACATAACATGCTATAGCATGTTATGTGTGTATGTGTCTTTTCTTGCTCAATTTAAAAACTTAAACGGTAGGAGTAGTCTGATTTCTTTTCCAGAACCAGTATCCAAGCCACGCGAGAAGCACGACAGCCGCGCCTCCAAGAACCAATACCCTCTTATCTGTACTTGCAAGTGCGCTGCCCTCCGTTTCCAGCATTACTGAATCGTCCTGTATCTGTGTGTCTCCTGAGTTTGCACTTCCAACTGTATTGCCTGCCGTTCCAGCATTTGTGTTTGAAGTAACACTCGTTTGCCCCTGTGAAGAGCCTGAAGTGCCTCCAAAATCGTCAAAACCTCCTCCCGCTAAGACCAAACCTCCAGATGTGAGTAATACTAATGTTAGAACCGTCGCGTAAATATATGATGTTTTCATAAGCTTATTTATCTTTTAATATAACCTAAAATAGGTCAGAAAAGGACGAAAAGCAAACACTACCATAAGCCCATTTATTCTTCAACTCCAGAGTCCAAGTCCTTAGCGTCGTCAATGGACATTACAAATCCGCATTTCTCACATTCTAATTCATTTCCATTATCAATAGATTCAAGCATGTTACCGCCGCACTCAGGACACGCAACGAGGTCCTCTTTTGGACTTTCCTCATCATCCATAGTGTTGGTATTTTATCATAAATCAAGATAAACATGTCAACCCTAAATTTTATTTTTTGCAGACACTACTGTTGTGTATTGAGAAATAAAGCTCTTTCTCTGGTTCATCGTTTCCATTATCACTAGGAGCTATTGCAAAAGCATGGGCAGCTTCTACCTCTGCTTGCAAGCAATTGTTTAAGCTAAGAAAAGCTTTAGCTCTCTGGGTCCAAAAATAGGGATCGCAATACCACACACCACTATCACTCAAATATTTATCGCCCATTGCTATTACTTCCTCATACTTCTTTTCCTCCATTAAACGCGAGATCTCCAGGTCATTAGCACTCTCACTTTTGGGTTCAAATAGATAGTCCTCACATCCTAGAAATTCTTTAGGATATTTATCTGTATAGTTTCTAATTATATCTTTATACTCTGTATCTCCCACAAGCTCTTCAACTCTTGAATTAAAGTATTGTTTTGCCCATTCAGGCGTGTATGTTATTTCTTGATTTAATTTAATTAATTTATCATTGAAATTTATATAAACCCAAAGAGCTAGTAACAAAAAAAATACAATCAATAACCACCAACTGTACTTTGTAAATTTTTCCATTTAGATTATTTAGTTTTGTTTAAATTTAAGATTTTTCATCAAATTTTCTGCCATCAATCTCTTTGCTTTGATTTTTACCTTTCTTCTATGAATTTCTGTTATCGCCCCAACCTTTCCGCTATTTCTTAAATGTCTATCCAGCTGAATCCTATATTTGATTGCTAAATTAATGATTCCGTTAAATCTAATCTTGGCGACTTCTTTTTTTTTATTAATAAAATAAATATACTCTACTCTGCAGAGTTTTGTATATTGTTTCCAAAAATTCAAATTCAAAATAAAGCAGTCAAGTAAAACCTGATAAATGCCATTCATTTTGTATTTCTGGTCCCTTTTTCCTCCCCAATAGCCACAACCGATTGCCCAACAAATACAAAAGTACTGGCTCCGATAAAAATTTTTATTCTTCATTTTTTCCGGACGATACACAAGTGGTGCTACCGTCAGTCCGGCAATAGCGGCAGCTGATGGTCCTCTGATATACTTGGCTTCTATCAGTAGAACCCTATTTTTGTGTTCAACTTGCAAATCCCACCCGGTCGCTGATCTTCCCGTACGTGGTTTATGCTTTACCTCCCAATAAGCTCCAGACAGTTTGCGGCTCTGAAAATATTTTTCTAGAGGATTTACTACAAATTTTTCTTCTTTGGTCATAAAAATTGTTTAAAATTATTTAATCACTTCCTCAATAACAACATCTTAAATCTCGCAAATTTACACTTTGACCTCACCGGGAATCGAACCCGGATTACTGCCTTGAGAAGGCAGTGTCCTAACCGTTAGACGATGAGGCCACATTTGAGCTTTAGGAAATACCAAAAGCAGAAAAACTATAGCAAATTTGGGGAGATTTTCAAAATAAGCTTATGGGTAGAATTCTTCACGAGGGTCCCAGATTTTTCTCCAGTAATCATTATATTCATCTTTATTGGTAAACTGTTTCCATGTCCGCCAGCCCTCGTCCAAAGTCTTGCCTTTAACAGCGGCAAGCAATTTTTGTGTCGGCCTCCAATCCAAAGAAAGTAAATCACAAACTTTATCGAAGCAAAAACATCTTATCCAAACGGCCTTTTCAAGCAACTGTTCTTCAGGTAATTCAGTTAGGTAAATCCATTGCCTTGACCCTTCCTCCCCAAGATTTTGGGTTAAGTTTTTAATGATACTCATATCAGTCACAGATTTTCCATCAATTATTATCTTCCACTCTTTCAAACCACTTATCACATCTCCCTCGTATTGAGTATGGCATGCAATAAGATCAGTTCTGAACTTCACTCCTTCATATATTACTAGGAGATCAATTTTTTCGCATTTAGAATTTACATTTGGCCAGATTTCAGTTGGCTTGAGATGTCGCATTTCCTTTATAACCAAGATTTTCCCGTTGCCTAAATCATATGGTCCCCAGTTCTCCACTGCCTTGCCCATATAAAAATCCAGATAGAGTGCGGCGCCTAAATTGTAAGCAGAATTATAAAGCTTGCCGAATTCGCGAGCGATTTCGGGCGTCCCTTTATTGAATTCTCCTTCATTAATAATCTGCTTTATTGCTAGAGAAGAATGCCTCTTGGTGCTGCCGTTAAGGCCGAATAAATCCCCTTGCGGCATTTGAGCTTTTAGCAATTGGTAGAAAAAGTCCGCGACTTTAAGGCGTTTCTCAATCGGCCATTTTGCTGTTTTCAGATCCTCTGTTACAAACAATAAATGTTCCCTGCATAAATCCGGTTCAAAACATTTTGCGAGTTCTGTATAAGACACTTTCTGTCTTTCTGCTTCTCCTATGATATTCCATAGCCAATCTAACCACTCTTTTGCTATCAATGGCTGAAAATGCCTCCATGACGTCGGCTGCAGAGTCGACAAATCCATAAAGCCAATCGACTCTTGAAGAGCGTCAAGATATTCATCAAGCCACAAAAATTTCTCCTGTTGTTCCATTTACGATTATTTTTTGGCCATCTTGTAATTTACTCGTTGCCTCTTTTGTATTCACCACGCATGGAATGCCAAGTTCTCTCGAGATTATTGAAGGATGAGAAGTAATGCCGCCAATATCGCAGACGATAGCGGATGCCTCATTCATTATCATCACCATTGTGGGATCGGTGATTTTAGTTACAAGCACGTTTCCTTCTTTAAATTTATTAAAATCGGCCCTGCTGTTAATGACACAAACAGCACCTTCCGCTGTACCGGCAGAAGTTCCCATCCCTTTCAGTACAATTTCATTACTCATGATTATCTAGAATTGAGCACTTCATCTTCAAATTTTTGTATATTGAATACTTCCCTATATTGCTTAACGCTTGTCATCATTATGTCATTCGGAAGCAGACCTTTTGGAAGCGGTCTATCTTTAATCCTTTCAATCATCTCCCCTGTCGGCTTCCAATCAACTGCCGCTTCAACAAAAAGCTTTTTTAATTGGTAGCAGACCTGTAGCATGACTTTTTCTTTCAACTCTTCAAAATTCATGCTTCTTATCTTTTTGTATATTTTTTCGGCTTTTTCCGATAATTCAACTACAAGATTTTTTATTTCTGTTTCCGAAAGCAATTTACCGTCGCCATAGACAGCAAATAATTTCATCCCTTCAACAGGATTGCCGATTTTGCTTATGGTATGGCAGCCGACTGCGGATATTTCCCAAGTAACGCCCTGATACAAATTATATATTACTAGCTCTTTTGTTCGCGACAAAAATTCCAAAGGCCACAACTCTTTTGGATTAAGATCAGGAAAATGCCTTATGAGCATTGTATATTGCTCTTCATCTTTTTCTAAAACATAAGGACCATAAACATCCCATGCAAAATCGGTAACCACATCATTGTAAATGCCATGAACAAGCGATCCGGCGGCTGTATTTAATTTACCTAAAAGACGTGCATCTTCTATTTCTGATTGGGAAAGAGAAATGTTAGAAATGATTTTTTTTACTTCATCTTCGTTATGAAAAGGATTTGTAGAGATGGCAAAAGGATCTTTTGGACAGCATTCAATGAGCATTCTAGCTAAAAAATCAGTTACCAATTTGGTATCTTTAACTTTTTTCTCGCGCCACGCAGGATAAGTTGCGATAATTTTTATCAACATCGCCCTCATATTTGATGGCGTAGGCAATAAATGTTTTATTTCTTTAAAACTTTTGTTTTGGAGATCAAGAGCACGGATACACTTTGCAATTCTCCCTACCCAAATGTCATACCACATCGGAAAAAAACGATAAAAATCGATTGGCTGAAAATTTGCAATTGTGTTGCCTGCAAACAGACCAAAAGACCCCTTTGCGAATTCGTCAATCCACTTCATAGATTTCGCCAGTTGTGCCATCTACTAAAATTAAATCCCCATTCTTGATGATCTTAGTAGCCTCCTTTGTGTTAACTATACAAGGTATCCCCATTTCACGGCTCAATATTGCCGGGTGCGATGTGACTCCGCCGGTATCCGTAACGATGGCCGCTGCCTTAACCATTGCCTGAACCATCGTAGGATCAGTCAGCGAGGTAACCAATATATCTCCCTCACTAAACGCGACATTATCCTCGCCCGGCATAAAGATCTTTGCTCTACCTTGCACACTGCCAGTGCTTGCAGGAATGCCTTTAAGAATGAGTTTCCTCTTTTCCATAATTCAAAAGCTCTCTCAATCTGTTATTGTCTATTGTATATTCAATCCCGCGTATTGTTACTGCAACTGCAGACTCACCTGCTTCATCTGTGCTCACCGTGCTCTCCCAATTGCCTAATACTTCCAGGCTTCCTCCTAATTCTTCAACTCGTGTAATACGATGATTATCTGATTTCCTGATAAGAACTCCAGAAACTAGGAATGGCTCTGTAATTGTTTTGTGGGTAATATGAAATAGATCCAACTTTGAATCTGAATATAATTTAGTAGCTAATCGCTCATGGCGTCTGTTAAAAAGCACTGCAAATTTTGAAGCTACCTTCTCCGGAGGATAAAGTCTTGCCAGTTCATTATCATCTCCCGAGAGCCATTCCATTATCACAGGCTCCTCTGCAACTTCTGCTATTTCTTCTTGTTGATTCGGTGAAAGAGTGGAAAATTCCACTGATATACCTTTCTCTTTCATTATTTTTTTCCTTTCTACCACAAACTTCTCATCGTAAAGTTTTAAAAAATCTGGAGGAAATGACATGGACAGCTCATTTTTAACACGAAATGATTCCCTAATCGGTGCATCTTTATTAGCTTCCTGATAACCTTTTAGAATATTCTCAACAGTCTCAGATGTCCGCTTAGAGTCACTTATATAAGCCTTGGCGCCATCCGATTGTCCCTCTACTTTTAGGCCGAAATCGTGCGATTGAATTACCCCCTTTTCTGAAATCGAAGATGTGGATACTGCAGTCGCTTCCTTGTTGGCTATTGCCCCGCTCGTTTTTTGAGCATGTCTCACCCAGAAATTATGCACGGTGACCCTTTCACCTATTTTTGGCCTCTCAACGCTTTCCGCCAATTTTTGATCAATCATATCCTTGAGGATTTATTTTATATCTCCCAATAAGTCTTTCAACAAATCTTTCCGTTCCATAAATCGTGTCAAAATAATCTCAGGGTTAAATTCTGATGCCTCTACTGCCCTTGCCGTCCAACCTCGCTGGTCTCCAAGAGCTTTTTTTTGAGCACGAGCAATGTTGCCAATAATTGAATTTTGTAATCTGCTATGTAGCGCAGATTTCGCCACTTCCACATCAAATTCTCCATCGCGAAATCGTTTTCGAACATCCTCTATCGCGTCTCGATTTTCTGCAACTGCCTCTGTAATAGCCTTATCAATATACTCATTTCTCTTTTGTACAAGAGCGTCTTGGTTGATTCTTCCTTCATAGGGATCTACTGCATCAGTTACTGGTATTCTGAGCTTCCCTGGTGGCCTAGCGACGGGCTCGTTTGTCAAATCGTCGAGCTTCTTTCTTCTTTCTGGAGGAATATCATAATTAAATCCTTTTTCTTTATTCATTATTTTTAAATATAAAGCTATTAATCACTAAACGACTAGTTGCTAAAATACTATCACACTTGTAAAATGAGTGAAATAAAGTATCCCAGCCCATAAGAAATGAAAGATGCGATGCCGCCGACGAGAAGGGTCTCGAGACCAAGCATTATGAAATTTTTGGGAATGATAAGACGGCGCAAGCTCCCCATAATAAAGAATGCGGCGGCAGTGCCAAGAGAAGATATAAGAAATAAATTGTCACTCCCACTCCAAAAAACAAAAGGAATGAGTGGGATAAAACCAAAAATACCAAATGAAAAAAATGTAGCAAGACCGTCCCCTAACGGGCTTCTTACTCCTTTTCCAAAACCTTGATGAGTTTGTGAATCATGCTCGGACTTAAGTGAAATGTAGCGTGACGAACCCATAGAAAATCCGTCTGCAGCAAGATTTGCTATGCCTAAAATGATTATGATTGATGATGAGAGATTCGCGCCGGAAGCGCCGGCAACGACAGCAAAAGTGGTAACAATGCCATCATTTGCCCCATAGATAATGTTGCCAATATGATAGTGCGCTATATTTTTGATTTTCTCAATCATTTTTCTTTGTGTTTTCTTTATCTGAAAAGCTCGCAAGCTGACTAGCTCACAAGCTCGCTAGCTCCTCAAAAGCCATTCCGGTTCCTGACGAACCAGAAGCTTCGCTTTAAGTTCCGGATAAGCCATAATTTGTTCCACAATACGCTCCATTCTTATCCCCTGAGAACCCTTCACGAATACAAGATCATTCTCCTTAACAAAATTTTTTAAAAAATCCCCTGCTTCCACAGAGGTGCCAAAAGAAAAAAGTGATTTTTTGTCTATTCCCGCCTTCTTTGCCGCTTCTTTCATATCCTTAGCGCGAATGCCAACAGTAACCAAGCAGTCAAATATTTTTGCCGCTGATTCTCCGAGCCGAGTATGCTCTTCTAATGAGTGCCTGCCTAGCTCCAGCATATCGCCGAGAACTCCGATCTTTCTTCCCGAAACTTTTAGATTTTCTATCGTGCGAAATGCTTCGTCCATTGCCACAGGAGAAGCATTATAAGAATCGTCAATTATGGTTGAGTTATTTATTCCGCTTATTATATTCATTCTTCCTCTAGGATAATCGTAAGTAGTGAATGCCTGTGATGCTTCCAAAGGATTTAATTCAAGCGCGTATATCACTGCAAAAGCAGCGAGAACAGGAAAAACATGACTCATACCAATCACATTTTTGACCGTGATTGGAATGCTTGAACCGTTTGTGTCTACTTTAAAAGAAACCCCTTCTAACTTTTTATTTTCATCATATGTTGGATTTATGTATGACGCCTGAATGTCAGCCTTTGATGCCACGCTAAATGTTACAACTCTTGCTTTTGTATGTTCCTTAAAATACATTACGTCCTCATCATCGGCATTTAAAATAAGAAAGCCATCGCTTTTCACACCGCGAGCTAAAAAGGATTTCTCTCTTACAACATCTTTGGCAGAACGGTAATGCTCAATATGTACAGGAACTGCTCCTATACGCGTTACAACAGAAATGTCGGGGTGTATCCATTTCATAACAGCTTCTATTTCTCCCGGATGATCGGCGCCTATCTCAAGAATGAGCCATCTGGGATAATCGTTTTTGAGAAGGACAAGCAAAAAACCGCGCCAGACATTCAAAAGCCACTTTTCCGGACTGTTCCATGCGTTGCCCAGACCGAGAATTGTAAGTGGAATGCCTATATCGCTATTAAAACTTTTTGCGTTCTTTCTGACATGAAAAAAAGGCAGAAGCGCTGTATAAATGGCGTCTTTGGTAGAAGTTTTGCCTACACTTCCCGTAACCGCAATTATCTTAGGCTTGTATTTTTTAAGTACGAGCTTTGATTCAACGGTAAGAATGAATATGATTATTTTTTTTACAATATTTTTCATAAAAGTGCGACACTAATTACAAATTCATGCGAATGACACGAATAAAATGTAAAAGCTCTTATTTGTAGATTCGTTTTTCATTCGTGTATTGGTGTCGTACCTATCTGTCAGGCGGAATCTGATAATAATTGATAAGGAATTTGGATAGATCAAAGAATGGCTTTGACAATGTATCCGCCGCAAAATTATTTGACTTAGGATTGTAAGTATAAAGCAAAATAATGAATTTTGGATCGTATGCCGGAAAATATCCCACAAATGAGTGTAGATACCTGTCATCATAGTATCCTCCGCCTTCAGGCTTTGCAATCTGAGCTGTACCAGTTTTTGCAGCTATAGAGTAATGTTCATTTTTTTCTCTGCCGCCCAGAAGTGCTGTATCAACAAGCGATACTAGCATCTCGGTGATTTTTTTAGCACTTTCGGGTTTTATAACTTGCTTTCCTTGCTCCAATGTAATGTTATTGAAAAAGCCACTACTGTAATTTATTTTTTTAATAACATGTGGAGTGACTAAAGTTCCATTATTCGCTAGTGTAGCAAGTGCTCTAATCGTTGCTATCGGAGTAAGCGCGATTCCCTGTCCAAATGAAGCAGTAATATACTCAATATCGCGCGGGCTTTTGAGATTGCCCACTATATTTGATGCTTCGTTAGGCAGATCAATACCGGTTTTCTCACCAAGTCCGTATCCGAACATATAATCCGCAAACCTATCATTGCCGAGTTTGGTCTCCACAAACGCCGCTCCTGTGTTAAGAGATTTGTTGAGCACTTCCTGCATAGTTGTTTTACCGTTTACTAGGCGGTCATGATTGTAAACCGTCTTGTTATTCGATGTGATGGAACCCTCATCAATATATGTTGTCTTAGGCGTCACGATGCCCGCATCAATGCCCGCTGCCATTGTTAGAGGCTTTATGATTGAACCCATTTCATGCACATTCTCTACAGACGGATTGGAGAAAACATTAACGTTTTTTTCCCCCTGAAAGTCATTTAGATCAAATGAAGGATAGCTTGCCATAGCATAGATTTCGCCAGTTTTCGGATTCATGATAATGCCTCCAGTCTCCGTTGACTGCCACTTTTCCTGAATTTTTTGCAGAGTATCCTCAAGTGATGTCTCGACGGACGGCTCAATAGTCGCGACGATATCTCCTTCAAATGACGCATCTTCGGAGACAGATTTTTTTATATTCGAAAATATCTCAACAAAAAAATTAGCATATATGTCGTTTTGATTGCGCGAAAGGACATTGTCATATTGTTTTTCCAAACCATATCTAGCGCCATATTCGTCGCCCTTAAATCCTAGAAGTCCTATCACTTGTGACGCGGAATTACCGCCTGGATAAAATCTCCACTGCTCCTTCAAAAGCAATACACCGGCAATTTTTTCTCTTTTTAAGGCACTTGCCATGTCTTCTGGAATCTTTTTTGCTAATTCTTCATACGGGTCATCTACTTTAGAAGCTTTTGCCAGAAAAACGACTTTGTCTATTGGGATAATTTTTGATATTTGTTCAAATACTGTTTCTTTGTCTTTTATTAGTTTTGGATTGATGGCAAGAATAAATCCCGATTTCAATGTTGCAGCAGAAACTAAGTTACCACTTTTGTCCTCAAAGTAAATCGTTCCGCGAGAAAATATTGTGCTGTTTTGCTTTACATATTGCTTATCAGCAAGATTTACAAATTCATCATGTTGAACCACCTGCATATAGTAAAGCTTTACAGTAAAGACAAGAGCCGAAAAGACTATTAGGAGCGATATGATACGGAGTCGCTGTATTCGAGACTTAGCGGTCATCCCGCTCGAAACCCCGAACCATTTCTCCTAGAGTCGAAATGTAACGGGGCGAGATTATGTCTAATAAGTGTAAAGTTGCCTGCTGCTTGTCCCATAGCCAAATCCTCTTTAGGATTTGTGGTATGGGGTAGGAAATGTCTCCGCATTTCCCTAGTTATTACCAACCTTAATTGCAAATTGGTTTTTTTATTCATTATTTTGCATTATCCAGAACCCAAACAATGTAATTTCGAACGGGACAAAATACTAAGTATTATCATTACGCACAAAAGCGGTTTCCGAAATACCCTTTCTAGCTATGACGACCGTGTCTGACTCAACAAAACCCAGAGAGAGCGCCAAATCTGCATTAATGCCTGCTTTTATGGATAAAAAAGAAAATTCCATCTCGCTTAACTCTGCAGTTAGGGAGGAAATCTGCTTCTCTGCGGTTTGTCGAAGAAAGGTATTGTGAACGGTCATACCAACCAGGACAATGTATGAGGCAAGAAGCAGACCTATTGAGCCGGCCAAGGACCAAACTTGTTTTTCGTATTTAAATGGTGATGGTATTTTTGTCATAGTTTTTCAACAATTCTCAACTTTGCGCTTCTTGACCTCGGATTCCCTTTTAACTCCTCATCTGCTGGTGTTATTGGTTTTTTAGTTACCGCCTTTGCATAACTCCCTTTTACTTTTTCTTTTATCCATAATTTCACTGCGCGGTCTTCAATACTATGAAATGAGATCACTGCTATCCTTCCGCCGGCACTAAGCAAATCCCATGCTTTTCCTAATCCTGTTTTAAGCGTCTCTATCTCGTCATTAACCGCAATCCGGAGCGCCTGAAATGTCTTGGTGGCGGGATGGATCTTTCTTTTGTGATACCACCTTGGTACTGCGCTCTCAATTATTTGTCTAAGATTTACTGTAGTTTTGATCCGCCGCTTTTGTCTCTCTTCCGTTATCGCTTTGGCGATTCTTTTTGCAAAACTTTCCTCACCATATGCCTTGATGATGAGGGCAATATTTTCTTCCGCCCAATCATTCACGATAATCTCTGCTGTAACCTCATCTACACTTGGTTTTGCATTAAATGTCATTTGAAGCGGTTCATCCCTTTGAAATGAAAATCCTCTTCCTGAACTTTCCAATTGATTGGAAGAAAACCCTAAATCAAAGATGAATCTTTGCGCTTCGTTTATCTCCTTGTTTGCAAGCGCCTTATCAAGATCTCGGAAATTTGTGCACACCGCGGTAAAATTTTTGTGGGCTCCGATTTTTTCATTCGCTTTAGCAATCGCGTCCTGGTCCGCATCAAGCCCGATTACTTCCACCCCTTTGCCGTATCGATCCAATATCGCTTCACTGTGTCCTGCGCCGTTTAAGGTGCAGTCAACGATGATATCGCCTTTCTTGATTGAAAGACCGTCTATTATTTCTTTTAAAAGAACACTTTTGTGCATAACTCATTGCTCACCACTCGTCACTAAAATGCACCCGTCTGACTTAGCTTTTCCGCCAAGCCGTCCGCGCTTTGGACTGCCCGCTTCTTGTATTCGCTCCACTTCTTCTCATTCCACATTTCTATCCTCTTGTGGACGCCGATGAATACCGCTTTGTCTTTGAGCGCGGCAAAATCCCTCAAATGCTCCGGCACGAGCACTCGGCCCAAAGAATCCACTTCAAGCTCCACAGCCCCGCCGAACATAAATCGGTTGAATTCACGAGTGTCGGCCTTTAGCATTCCGAGCTTGCCTATTTCTTCCGAGATTTTTTTCCATTCAAGCGTAGTGTAGAGGAAGAGACAGCCCTCAAGCCCATATGTGGCGACAAGGCGCTTCCCTACTTCCTTCCTGAATTTGGAAGGAAGCGAAATCCGATTCTTGTCGTCTATCGTGTGTGTGTATTCGCCGATTAGCATGGTAGATTTTTAAGGAGTTTGCGACTATAAAAATCACCATCCCGCCCCAATTTTGCGCAGGTCTGAAATAAATATTTTGTAGGTCTTCGTGTAATCATTTTGATGAGCTCCAATCTCTACTCTCTGAAATTGGGGCGGGATTGGTATTTTGTATTAACTCGTACCTTGTTAACAAAATACCACTTTATCCCACTTGCCTACCATTCTATCCCACTTTAAAACATCTGCAAACATAGTTATCCACATCATAAAAAGAAGCTGTGGAGCTTGTTAGCTGGTTAGCTTGTGAGGAAAATGTCCTGTGAAATAAGGAGTTTTGACAATAAAAAGACCAGCAATTGCTTGCTGGTCTTGGATTTTACGAGAGGTATTTACTCTCCAAACATCTCCGCCCTTTCATCTCGAATTTTCCTGACTTCTTGCAGCGCTGCAATGAAGGCGTGCGCCGTAATCTTGCAACCAATAGAATAGGCTTTTGAAACTAGAGTCTCTGTCTGGTCAGACCAAAGGGATTCTCCGGCAAGAAGCTTCAAGCTATCAATGGTTGTAGCGAGCTTCAGGCCACGCCTGAAAAGCGCTTCGTGGCGCAACTTTGTGGAGTTCTCCCTGAAAAGAGCTCGGCAAACTTGCCTGACCGTTGTAAGCCTACGAACAGGAACATTTTTAGATTTTCTGGATTTAGCCATAGGTAAAGACGGTTGATAATACGTCTGCCGCCATATTACAGAAGAGGAAAGAAAGCGCAACTATTTAGCTGTCACCTCATTAAATCGATTTTCTAGAAAATTTTTATCAAGTACGCTTAAGAACCATCCTGCCTTTGGGCCGGAATCGCGTCCTAATATGGAAAGATAGATAGCGGAGAAAAGAAGCTTTGGGTCAATCAAAAGCTCCGTCTTTATTTCGTGCAGCCTTTCATGAAGCTTTTGCCCGTCTAAGATTTTTTCACCTTTAACAAATTCCAGAATTTTGGCTAATGCCTGTTTTTGCAATTCGTTTAAATTTTTTGCTGATTCGGGTAAACTCTTTTGTATTTCAAACTTATAATTAGCCGGAGCATACTCTGCGAGCCATATCTTTGCGTACTCAAGACGAAGCTTGAGCTCCTTTTTGTCAGCTTCTGTCAGTGTCACACCTTCCATTGCCTCAATCTCTTTTGCTGGGTCCATGTGTGGCATCTGAGCGAGAAAAGCAATTAAAGAAAACCTCGGCAATTTCTTTTCTGATAGATGCCCTCTCTCACCTGGCAGATGATAGAACGGAAATGCTCTGGCAAAATCATCTTTGGTACCGGCAAAATAGCTTTTTGCCTGAGTGTCATAAGTGTCATAAAGCACGGGCATGGTGTCTCCTTCCGGTTCAAAATCAATCACTCTATTCGGATCCTTGGAGCCGATAAGAAAGCGAAGCATTTTGGGAGGGAGAAGATCCGCCATTTGTTTTGCAGATACTCCCGAACCCTTTGATGAAGACATCTTCTTGCCTCCTACATTAAAAAATTCATAAGGAATATTTATCGGCGGCTCTCGCTTGAACACTTCTTTTGATATATGATCGGCTATGTCGCGCGCTCCTCCTTTTGTAGAGTGATCTTTACCACCGCCCTCTATATCAACATCAAATACAGAAAACTTCGCCGCCCATTCTACCTTCCAAGGAAGCTTCGCATTGCCGTCAAAAGGAGACACTTTGCCTTTGTGTCCACAGCCCTTGCCCCAATCCACAAAATCGCCGCACTCATAGGATACCTGCTCGCCGTTCCACTCGTAAGCCCTTGTCGTGCCTACTTTGCCGCATTTCTCACAAATTACGCTTAGCGGAAGCCAATTGTCCGTCTTTTGCGAGCCGGAGACATTTTTGTATATCTTTTTTATCTTATCTGCATTATCCAAAGCAAGACGGATTGCGTCGTTATACTTTCCGCTTTTATAAGCAACGCTCGAGCGTACGAATTCCGGTACAAAGCCAAGAGAGCGGATCACGCCCTCAAATTCTTCCCCAAAATACTCTGCGAAATTTTTGGCCTTGCCATCAGGCGACGGCACGTCGCAGAGCGGCCTTCCCATAAACGGCATAAATTTATCTTTGTCCAAATACACGGGCAGTCCGTCCATCGGATCAAAATCATTGAGCTCAAAAAAATATCTGACGGAAATGCCGGCTTCGATTAGCACCTCGTGCACGATGCCGTGTATCACCACTCCTCTCAAAGAGCCGACATGCACACGGCCCGAAAGGGTTTTTTCATCACGAATAATTAGCGGCTCGCCCTTTTTTATTTTTGAAGCAAATCTCTTTTGTGCTTCTTCTTTTATTTTATCAGCCCAAAACATCAAATTATAATACAACAAAGCTTATGAGCTGGCGAGCTTGTCGGCTTATCGGAAAAGAGAAAGGTGGCAACGTTTTCGTATTTACCGAAGCTAGAAGCTAATAGCTAAAAGCTTTAAGCTATTTAACATTTACTATCTCATAAGCCGCCTTACCTTTAGGAGTTTGAAGGTCAAACCTGTCTCCTTTCTTTTTGCCCATAACCGCTACACCTATAGGCGAGTGGTTGGAAATCTTACCGGCAATGATATCCGCTTCTTCCGAACCGACAACTTGGTATATCTTGGTATCTGCATCACCAGTTTTTTTAACTACAATGGTAGAGCCAATCGTAATAACTCCGCCTCGGTGTGCCCCTACTATTTCTGCGTGCTTCAAAATATTTTCAATCTTTCCAATGCGCTCTTCAACAGAAGCCTGCATATCGCGAGCCTCCTGATATTCTTGATTTTCTGAAATATCACCCATTGATTTGGCATATTCCAAACTATCAGCAACCTCCCTGCGCTTAGTTTTTTTGAGATGATCAAGCTCCTTTAAAAGCTCTTCATGTTTCTCTTTCGTCAGGTATTCTTTTTCATATGTCATGGCGTTTTAATTATTAGTGATTTTTTGAGAGACGATAATTGTATAGAGAGATGAAAAAAAGTCAACCCCGTTCGAAGAGGGTCAACCATTCCTTAAATTTTTATAAAAATGGCGCGCTTCCGCGAGAAAGCCCGCCTAGTTTGTGTGATCAGTAGTGAGTCCTGCATCCTCGACCCATATTGTGGATATAGGGTGGTCGGTAATGATGATACACCTCACCATACCGATAGTAACCGCCATAGCCATAGTAGTTTGACCATGGCCATCCGACTGGGGAAGCATAATAGTCGTAACCACCCTGGTATCCCATAGGAAACGGGGTGCACGACGGCAACACAGACACCATCACAGCAAAAACTACAAGGAGCAGATTTTTCATGAGTTCAAGGATTAAAGGGTTAAAAGAGTCAGATTTCGGATTGCAGTAACTATTTATCAAAGTGACTATAGCACAAAATCACTCAAAACAAAGAGTTTTTTTGTAATTTATATTACTTCACATACTCATCAGTATTTTCTGTAATCCAGCTCAGTGTATGCCCCATTGCCTGCATCGCACTTACAGCGTATGAAGCCGGACCGTTTTCAAGCACAACAGCAAAAGTGTATTTAGGATCTTCGTAAGGAAAAAATCCTTCAACCCACGAATTGACCCTTTGTTTAGCCGAGCCGAGTTCTGCCGTCCCGGTTTTACCAGCCACATCGATTCCAGAAATATTAAGTGCTATCGCTGTTCCGTCTGTAACTGCCATACGCATCCCTTCTTTGACTATTTTGAAATTATTTTTATCTATACCTATTAATGAAGTCGTAGTGCCTTGCTCATTCTTGATTATTGTTGGCGATACTATTATGCCTTCATTGGCAATTCCCGTCATGGCGCGTGCAACCTGTAATGGTGTTACCTGAAATCCATATTGGCCGATTGCGGTGTGGTATGTGTCACCTATTCTCCAAATATCTCCGTCAAAAGTCTTCTTTTTCCATTCCGGACTGGGTATAGTTCCTGCTGGGCCTTCAAAAAAACCTTCGGTGGCTGTGCCAAAAAGAAACTTCTTCATGTATTCCTCGATTTTTAATATTCCTAAGCCCTTTTGTCCCTGATACCCTCCGCCAACCATATAGAAATAGACATCAGAAGAAACGGACAAAGCTCGCTTGAGATCAACATCACCATGATTTTTCCAGTCCTTAAAAATAGAAGGACTATCTTTATCATAAGGGTTGGGAATTGAAATATATCCTATCGTGTGAATAAATTTACCTGGATCGATAATATTTTCCTGCAGCACACCAAGAGCGAGATATGCCTTTACAATGGAGCCTGGAGCATAAAGTCCCGTTACCGCCCTATCAAGAAATGGCTGCCTTTTGTTTGAAAGTATGCTTTTAATACTTTCATTATCACTGCCTTCTGTCATGAGTTGTGAGTCATAATCTGGATAAGAGACCATTGCCAGAACTTCGCCAGTTTTCGCATTCATGATCACTCCAGTTCCACCGACAAAACCAGATTGCTCCACAGCATCAGCAATATTTCTGTAAAAAGCGCTTTGTACATCAGTATCAATAGATAAATTGATCTTTTCGCCATTTACAGGCGGCTCCAAGGTGCTCTGAGACTCTATCTCGCCTTTTACTGAAACCTCGCTAAGTTTTGCGCCATTTTCACCCGCAAGTTTTTGGTCAAAATATTTTTCAATTCCGTCCTGGCCTGCTGAAGAAAAGCTATAAAAGTTGCCTTTAGAATCACGAGCGGGGTATTTCACAAAACCGAGCACATTGGCAAAACCTGGTTTATCAATGTAAGAACGCCGGTCAAAGTCATTATCCTCACTTTCTACGTTCCATGCTAGAAGTTTGTCATTCCTGTCAGCAATGATTCCGCGATGAGAAAAAATAACTTCCTTTTTTAAATTATTTGTTGACGCTCTTGTAAAATAATAATCTCCTTTTGTTATTTGCAAAAAAACACCGCGCGCGGCAAACACTAAAACCATAAACAAAAAAAGGGATTTTAAGATGACAAGATAGGTTTTTGGTATCGGTGTCTCTATCCTCCCTTCGAATTGATCATGATTAAAAGATGGAATATTGGAGGAATCTAGAAAAATCTCATCAGGATTGACTAAAATACTTTTTAATTTTTCTTTTCTTCCTTTAAATCTTTTGAACAACCGATCAAACATGCTGCCATTGTAGCAGAAGCTGGCTACCTTAAAAACATTCTAAGAGACACGAAAATGAGGACGAATAACTGAAGCGATAAAGTAAAGAATGACTGAACCAATTAAAAAACCGTCGGAAGATAGCATAGAACCCGGAAGCCCGTAGATAGCATCAAGAAAAAAACCATAAACAATCCCCTCAAGAAAATCAAAAAAAAATGAAAAAACAATAATTGCCAAAACCACACACCACCAAGGAAGAAGAAGTATCGAAGCGATAGTTATGATATTTGCTACAATTCTTCTCATTTATTCGCCTAAAATTTTCTTGTAATATTTTTAAAAATTATATTTCTTAATCGCATAGAATTTTGCCGGACTAGTTTTCCAATATTATACCTACTGCGTTTATCTGACTAGGGTTAAATGGTAGCGTAAATAACACTCTCTTGAACCCCTCGGATTGTTTTTCCTCAATTTTTTCTACCGTAGCGTATATTTTTGAGGAAATTGACGGTAAAATGAGATCATCTCCAAGAGAGACCTCGGTACCTATCGGCAAAAAAGATTCTAGTGCCCATCCTCCAAGACCTTTAACCTCTATTGTGAGGTGATCCTTACCAAAGACGCCTTCAAAAATTTTTCCAGGCGAAGAAAAAAGTTCTGCTTTTGAATAACTCCTACCTACCTCAACAATTGTACCGATCGCGACATTGCCTAATATTACTGTATATCCCTTTAAAACATTTGACTCTGTCCCTGTATCAAGAATGAAAGTATCGTAAGGAGATGAAGGCGGTTTTTTGATGACAACTGCGTATACAACTTTTCTTTTATCGCTTCTCATGAAATTATTTTTAAGTTCGGCATTTTCTCTTGCAAGCTCGTTGCGGTCGGCATTTATTGCAGAAAGCGCCAAAATCTGATCTGTTAGAGCTTGATTTTCAAGCGCGAGTTCTGCTTTTGACTTGAACCCTTGTGGCATTATTGAATAAATAAAAGAAAAAATTGCGTTGCTAACTCCTGAAATATTTTTTGCAAAAAAACTCCGTGCAAAAAAACCAAAAAAAACGCAGAGCAAAATAATCGCTAAAGCAATTTTTTGTTTGTTCCACTTGCTCTTTCTAGCGTGCAAAGGGTAGTTCATCTTCGTTCTTTATCAAGGCATCTTCATACGCATTTAAATCTCCAAGAATTATGCCTGTACCACGCACAACTGCGGTCAAAGGATCCTCCGCTATATGAACTGGAATCTTTAGGATTTCTTCCAAAAGCTCTTTCATACCTTTTAGAAGTGCCCCGCCGCCGACCAGATGAAGCCCTCGATTCATTATGTCGGAGATAACCTCTGGTGGAGTAATTTCAATTACTTCTTTGACTGATTCAATAAGGGTGTCAATGGATGCGGCAATAGCTTCTCTCACATCAGCCTCTGTTATTACAACTTCTCTGGGCAATCCTGTGATAAGATCGCGACCTCGCACTGCTATTTCTGCTGGAGAATCTGCTGCCACCACACTTCCTATTGAAATTTTTATTTCCTCGGCAGTTTTTTCGCCTATAAGAATCTTTAATTCATTTTTCAAAAAAGAAATGATATCGGAGTTTAATCTGTCTCCGGCGATTTTTATATTTTTTGAATGAACAATGCCGCCGAGAGAAATCACAGCGATGTCCGTTGTACCTCCGCCTATGTCAACAAGCATGTTGCCCACAGGGTCACGTATAGGAAGTCCGATACCGATGGCTGCTGCCATCGGCTCCTCAACAATATGCACTTCCCGTGCACCGGCATTTATTGTTGCGTCCCTAACAGCCCTCCTTTCAACATTAGTGACACCAGAAGGAACACCAACAACAACTCTCGGCCCTAATAGCTTCTTACTGTCACCTTCTGCTCGAGAAATCAAATAAGACATCATTTGCTCAGTCACCTCGAAGTCTGATATGACACCGTCAACAATCGGCCGCACCGCCAAAACATGCCCAGGTGTTTTACCAAGCATTTCTTTGGCTGTCGCTCCCACAGCGACGACTTGGCCTGTTTTCTGATTGACAGCCACCACAGACGGCTCGTTGACCACAATCCCCCTGCCCTCGAGATACACCAAGGTATTGGCCGTGCCAAGGTCAATGCCGATATCGTTGGAAAACATTGTGTAAAACTTTTGCAAGAATTTGAAAGCCATAAATTATGAAAGTGGATTATTTAAAAGATTTATGACTTCGTCTTTGGACACCTGGCTCGTCTTGCCCGTGGCGCGATTCGTATATTCCACCACATTAGCCTCTTCTGTTTTTTTGCTCACTACAATTCTATGCGGTATACCGATTAAATCCGCGTCGGCAAATTTCTCGCCTGCCCGCAAATCCCTGTCGTCAAAAAGAGTATCAATTCCGGCCGCGAGCATTTTGTCGTACAAATTTTCTGCGGCTTTTTTCACTTCTTCATTCCCTTGCGATAAATCTATGAGATGGACCCTGAAAGGAGAAACGGACTCCGGCCACACCATCGCATCATTTTTAGCAAAGCTTTCCACGATCGCGCCCATGAGTCGCGGCAGACCGATGCCATAGCTTCCCATCACAGCCGGGTGAGCGGCACCTTTCTCGTCAGTAAAGGTGAGCCCTAGCGCTTCCGAAAATCTGGTCCCTAGAGAGAAAATATTACCCACTTCCACCGCTTTTTTCTCCACAAGTTTGTTTTTATCTAAATTGAGATTTTTTAAAACTTCATCCGTATATACTTCCTTGTTCACCGCAATCCCTTTTTCATCATCAACATAAATGACATCTTCTCCCGCTTCTGTGATTGTTTGAAATTCGTGAGAGTACTTGGCAAACACGCCGCCCGAAGCGAATGCGAGATATGTGCGCTCGCCGATGCCGGCACGCTTGAAGACGCGCTTGTAAGCTTCTTTGGCTTTCTCGTAGAATGCTTCGTGTCCTTTGGTATCTCGCGAGAACGAATACAAATCCTTCATTAAAAATTCTCGCGTCCGCATAATGCCGCTTTTGGCGCGGGTCTCGTTTCTGAATTTGGTCTGGAATTGATACGGATAAATGGGCAGGTCTTTGTACGAACGGATGTGGTCTTTGAGTAGCGCCGTCAATGGCTCCTCATGCGTGAATCCGAGGCCAAGCTCGGTGTCGTTCTTGAGCTTGGTCTTGAACCATGTGTCCACTTTTTTGTCATTCCATCTGTCTGTTTTTTCCCAGAGCGATTTGTCTTGAAGTGACGCAAGCTCCATCTCCTGCCCTCCAATTGCATTCATCTCCTCGCGGATTATCTGCTCTATTTTTTTCAAAACCCTCAATCCCAAAGGAAGGAATGAATACACCCCCGCCATATCCTTATGGATAAACCCCGCCCGAATCAGTATTTCGGCATTCTTGGCCACCTCATCCTTCGGTGCCTCAAAGCGCGTTTTCGTAAAAATCTGTGATTGCTTCATGTCCGCCTATTCTACTATATGGTTTTTATTCCGACTAGCGAGGAGCAAAATGAAAGTTTTCATTTTATCCGAGTGACGTCGGAACAAGGATAATTCCTTATTTCACCAATCCCGGCACTAAAATTCGAACGAATTTACTACGGGACAAGTTTACCTATGTCGGAGAATGTGATAACGACCATGAGAAGAAGGAGCAGAGCGAAGCCGAGGAGATTTAAAGCGTTTGCGAATTTAGGATTTATCGGTCTGCGTATTATGGATTCAATCGCCACGAAAAGAAGCCGGCCTCCGTCAAGCGCTGGGAAGGGTAAAAGATTTATGACCGCAAGATTAATTGAAATAAGGGCAACAAAAGAAAAAAGAGTTGATATGCCGAATTGCCGCGCTTGATTTAAAAATCCGGCAATTCCAACAGGCCCTGATACTTGTGAAAGATCTGCATTGAAGGAAAATACCTGTCCGAAAAATGCTACCATGCCTACTGCCGTCCCTTCTATAAGAAACCATGTTGATTTCGCTCCTTCCAGGAGTGCAGGGAAAAATCCAAACCTTACATTTTCAATATCAGCCATAGCAATGCCTATCGCGAGTTTATCTTTTACAAGCCCCTCCTCGGCTCTTAGTGTAGTTGTAGCAGTATTTCCTACCCTTTCATAAGCTATTGCCAGAGACTTTCCTTTTGATGATGAAATGATTTTCTGGATAGCTTCAGAACTAAGTTTAAAATAATTTACACCGCCAGGATCAACAATGCCTATAATCAAATCCCCTTCTGCGAGTCCGGCTTTTTCAGCCGGAGAATTCGGAAACACTTCTGTCACGATAGCTGCAGTGGCGAGAGAAGAGTTTTCTGAAATCCTAGTAACGCCCATCATGTAACTTGCTGACAAAAGAACCCAGCCGAAGATAATATTCATAGCGACTCCTGCGATGAGGATAAGCGCCTGCACTCCCCTATTTTTATTCACAAAGCTTCGCTTACTATCAGGGCCGCTTATTGATGCCTCGTCTGGGTTCTCTCCAAAAATTTTCACATAACCTCCAAAGGGAATTAGATTTATGGAGTATGTCGTCTCTCCTTTCTTAAAGCTCCAAATACGAGGCGGAAAGCCGATTGAGAACTCGTCCACCCGTACACCTGTTCTTTTGGCAATGATAAAAT
>DATDXX010000052.1:0-7641 GCA_036517135.1 Minisyncoccota bacterium
TTTATGGAGTGTCTAAATTACGAAACACCAAGAGAATCATTCAAAAAAGAAATATTAAAAACAAAAAAACCGCTTGTCCGTGGTATTATGCAAAGTGAGAAATTATTAGTTTGAGTGTTCGGATTCGGGGGTATGGGTAGGGATTCCTTTCTTGCTAAGAAGTGAGAAGAAGTCACAGAA
This sequence comes from Minisyncoccota bacterium, assembly GCA_036517135.1. Lineage (GTDB taxonomy): Bacteria > Patescibacteriota > Minisyncoccia > Phycocordibacterales > CAIRYW01 > JAQBQZ01. The sequence goes on from DATDXX010000052.1 coordinate 181, forward strand.
AAGTCAAGAACCTCAACAATCAGCGCAATCAACCTCATTCAAAAGCCGTCAACAGATCGTCACGGTCTGGAAACTCTATATGGAGAAGCATGGGAGTTATGGCGACATGTGGTGGCTTGAGATGCCGCCCGCCAAGGGCTTCGTTGACAAAGCTCTTGATGTCGTTGAGCGGGAAAAGGAAAAGATCAGATTGATGCTTTTCCGCTACGGCACTGTCTCTAATGAGGCGATGCTAATCTTGGGACATTTTCAGAAGTTCCACGCCTCCATTCAGCTGGATACGTTCCAATCCATCGGAGTGGCTTCAGAAGATGAGGAGATGAGACTTGCGATCAACCAAGGAAAAGAAATTTCCTTTGTGCCTCGTACTGTAGCAGTGATGCAGTCCGCGCAGCACGGTCAAAAAGCCCTTCTAGCGTGGCGTCCCGACTTCGGCATCATGATCTCCGGCGTTGATATGCCAGAGAAATTGGAAGCCGGGATTTTATTCCACGAGATGCTCCATGCTACAAGGCGTCGCGTCTTCCCTCCCCATTCGATCCAATACGGAATGGAAGAAATGGACGCGCATGCGCTTGAGGTAAAGGTCTTCAACGCGGCAAGTCTCGGCGAATACTTCAAACTCTACGATGCGATTATCGCAAGAGCTCCGAAAGACGCGCGTCCAGATCAAGTGCTTGCAACAATAACGCTCGCTGACCTTGAGATCTTCGATAACATGCTTGATATGAGGACAGCGGGGCAGATGGTGGCTGATTATGCAATTGCAGCACACTGGCTGGGGCTTGCAGAGTATTACATGGAGAAAAAAGAGTATTCAAAGGAAGATAAAGCAAAGCTTTTCCTTTGGCTCATGTCTCCATGATCCGTTCTGTCACATATGCCGAACTTCTAACAAAGGTTCGGTTTTTTTATTGGCGACGTAGAGTGAGGGAAATGGAAAAGTACTCTTTTCCATTTCCGAGCCGAGGAGCTAACAAAGTTCAATACTCCGCGGCTCTGCCGCGGTAATAAACGAGTGGAGCAAGTTCCAACAATACCTCGGGGCTCTGCCCCGAGGAACTTTATTTAGAGAAAATTGAAAATCCTCAACTTCTCTAATACCACCCTCTCCATCGCTTCTACATCTGGCTTGTTGATTTTATACGGAGCCACTTCGTCGGGATTGTCCGCAAGGGACTTCTTGAGCGCGTCGCGATACGCGACGCGCACTTCCGTATTGATGTGCACGATTGCGGTGCCGGCTTTTATCGCCGCTTGGATATCTTCCTTGGTGTTGCCAGATGCGCCGTGGAGCACGAGGGGGACGCCCGTCGCTTCGGTTATTTCTTTTATCCTCTCTATATTTAGGCGTGGCTCGGGCATATCTTTAAGCATCCCGTGGATATTGCCGACAGCGGGCGCAAAAAGGTCTACCCCCGTCTCTCCCACGAATTTTTTGGCATCAGCAACACTCGTCAGCTCCACACCCTTCGGGATTTCAGAAAGTAGCTTTGACGATTGGCCGATGTATCCGAGCTCTGCTTCCACCAAGCAATCATTTCCTTTTGCCAGATTTTTCTCTCTGGCATATTCCACGCATTGCTTCGTAATATTAATATTTTCTTCAAGCGACAACTTCGCGCCATCAAATATCACGGCATCAAATCCTGCATCTATCGCTTCTTTCACCCTGCCTAGAGAATATGTGTGATCGGCGTTGAGAAATATCGGGTATCGGTTCTCCTCACGGATGGATTTTACCAGCGCCACCGCTTCGTGAACGCCGACGAAATCCCTCTCGCCTTCGGACACGCCGATGATTACCGGCAGATTGAGCGATTTGGCGGCATTAAAGACGGCGTGAAGCCCTTCTATGTTTGAAATATTAAAATGCCCTATGGCCACGCCCTTTTCTCTCGCCTCGGCTATGTATTCTTTCAGATTTTTCCCACTATAATTCACATCCACATCTTATCAGAAAACGAGCTTGTAAAACAGACAAAGGAGAGTATCATTGGCGACGGCCAATCATCATTGCTTTTTATGAAAACCGCATCCCTTACACCTTCACCGACCGTTTCGGTCATTTTCAACTTCCTCGGCGGTATCACCATCTTGGTGTGTCTTGTCGCTCTCGTGGTAGCCATAATCTGGAGCACCCTCATGAACATCGTAAGAAAACCTCGCTTCATCACGCAGTCAGAGCAGGAGGCCACTTACGACCTTTATGAAGAAGCCGTCCGCGACCTCCATGAGGAGGAGGGCAACGGCATTCTGTGGAAAGCTGGCATCCTCATCTGCTACATCTGCGAGCGTATTGCTATGTGGTGGGAAAAGAAAAAAATGGGATGGTGACACTCCACACATATGCCCACAACGCCTCTCGCCAAGAGAGGTTTTTTTTTATACAATAATATCATGTTCGAAAATTTATTTGGAAAGCGCTATGACTTTATTGCGATAGGAGAGACAACTATTGATGCCTTTATAAGGCTTCAAGAAGCAAGCGTTGATTGTGACAAAAATGGCGAAAATTGCAGGCTGTCTATTCAGTATGGAACGAAAATTCCTTACGAGTTTGTGGTGGAAGTGCCGGCTGTCGGCAATGCGGCAAATGCAAGTGTGGCAGGAAGCAGACTTGGAGCAAAATCTGCCTTGGTGGCAAACATTGGCAAAGACAGAAATGGCCAAACTTGTCTTGATTCACTTCAAAAAGACGGAGTATCGACAGAATTCATTCAAATCTGCAAAGACAAGACCACGAACTACCATTATGTTCTGTGGTTCAAAGATGACAGGACGATCTTGCAAAAACACTCTGACTTTGATTACAAATTCCCGAATATTGGAGAGCCTAGATGGATCTATCTGACTTCCCTTGGTGAAAAATCTCTGGGTCTCCACCAGCAGATAGCGGAATTTTTAAAAAAACATCCGGCGGTAAAAATGGCTTTCCAGCCGGGCATTTTTCAGATAAAAATGGGCTATGAAAAACTAAGAGACATATATGAAAATGCTTCAATTGTTTTCTGCAACAAAGAGGAAGCTGCGACAATAGTCAATATACCGACAACCGATATAAAAACTCTTGCGGTGGCGCTTCATGGCAAAGGATCAAAGACTGTTGTTATAACAGACGGTCCAAAGGGCGCGTACGCGTATGATGAGGGCAAATTATATTTCATCCCTCCGTATCCCGACCCAAAGCCACCATACGACAGGACGGGCGCCGGCGATGCTTTCTCGTCCACGTTCGCGGTAGCCAGAATGATGGGCAAATCGGTAGAAGAAGCTTTAATGTGGGCGCCGATCAATTCAATGTCTGTGGTGCAAGAGATAGGAGCGCAGAAAGGGCTGCTTTCACAGACACAAATCATGGACTATCTGAAGCGAGCGCCGGCAGATTATCAAGTAAAAATTATTTAGGAATGGTTGAAAGAATAATAATGCGAAGCGAAGGTGAGGAAGCCGATGAGACACGACGACAAAGAATGACTGATATAATAAGAGGGCCTGTGAGAAAAGAGCTTGAGACAAAATATCCCGCCGCCGCAGAAATTGCTGATTATATCGTTAAACTTGGTGCTCTTGGTGAACAATTCGCAGAGCTCACCAAAAACAGAAACGAGAAACAGGACAGCGCTGGGCCAGAATATGATCAAGCTAAAGAAAAAGAGATCAGCGATCTCAACAAAAAAATTGGAATAGTGATATCAGAAGAAGACGAAATCAGACAAGAAATAAACAAGGTTTGGAAAAGAAACCGCATCGACAGTAAAAAACAAGAAAAATATCCTGGGCTCCAAGAATGGGAAACAGAACTCAGAAAAATCGTTGGAGATAATTGGGACTTGGCAAAAGTAATAGAGAAAAGTAAAAATTAATTTATGTCTGAGGATATATTTTCTCCAGAATTCGAAGAGAAAAGAGAAAATCAGAAAATCCTTGAGCAATCGGTGAAAAGATTGACTCAAAGGAAAATGATTGGGAGGAGTCGCGAATGGTTTCCTGAGTTCAGTGAGCTGACAGCTATGACTATTGATCTAAAAGCGCTAAAGAAAATTATTGCAGGTCTTGAGATTGACGAAAAATTGGTCAACATTGATACCTCTAAATTAACACCTGAAGTAAAAAAAGATTTTGAAAAACGTCTTGTATATATTAGACAGGAGCTTGAAATGAACAGAAATGAAGAGAGAAATATGTTAAGAGTGTTTCAAAAGAAAATTCAAGAGGCCATGGCAAATTCATCAGAAAAGCGTTATTTTGAATGGCAAGATGATCAAACGAAGTTAGAGGAAAGAATGAAAAACGCAATACCACCGAGAGTGAAAAAAGAAAAAGTGGAAGAGCCGTTTCCTGATCCTGAGAAATTTTTAGAGTCTTAGTTTTTTGGGCTTATTATTTCCGCGCCAATACTTTCTCCACCGCTTTTTTGATGTGTGACACTCCCATTTCGTAATGCTCTAAAAGCTCGTTGGGCGTGCCGGACTGGCCGAATTTGTCGCGGACACCGACAAATTCGGCAGGCACTGGGAAGTTTTTTGCGAGACATTCTACGACTGCGCTTCCCATGCCGCCTGCGATTTGATGTTCTTCTACCGTAACGACGGCTCCCGCCTTTTTCACAGTTTCTACAATCGTCTTTTCATCCAATGGTTTTATGGTGGAGAGATTCACCACAATTGAGCCGATGCCGTCTTCCTCTAGCTCTTTGGCGGCAAGAAGCGCCTTGTGCACAAGCGCGCCTGTGGCAATTATCGCTACTTCCGGCTTCTTTGATTCATAAAATATCTCTGCCTTGCCTATTTCAAAAGGCGTATCCTCTGTCGTTATGAGCGGCGTCTTCTCTCTCGCCAAGCGCAAATACACGGGAGTGGTGATCTTGCCTTCTGCCGCCGCAATCATCGCTTTCTTGGCTTCTATGGCATCACAAGGAGAAATGACTGTCACATTCGGAATCACGCGCATGATGGCAATGTCTTCTATCGCTTGGTGTGTCCCGCCGTCAGGGCCTACAGAGACCCCTGCGTGCGAGCCGGCCATGATTACTTTCCTGTCGTTGTAGCAAATCGTTGTTCTTATTATTTCCCAATTCCTCCCCGGGCTAAACATAGCGTATGAAGAAATCACCGGTAGCTTGCCCATCGCCGCCATGCCGGATGCCACTCCAGCCAGATTCTGCTCCGCCACGCCTATCTCAATAAATCGCTCCGGAAACTTGTCCTTGAACATATACATCTGTGTGGATTCTGTCAGGTCTGCGCAAAGCGCCACAATCTTCTCATCCTTCGCTCCGGCAATCACTAAACCTTCTCCAAAACCCTTACGAATTGGAATCTGTTCAACGTCATCTTGAAATATTTTCTTATTTAATGTTTTGTTTATCATTTGACCGTGAGCTTCAATCCTAGGCCGTTAGTCACCTTTTTAAGAACTGATAATCTTGAATTTTCTGGCTCCATCATAAGTTTATCAAGCAAATATGTTGAAGCACCAAGCTTCTTTGAAAAATCCTTTCGGCTCAAATTATTTTTAATCTTGAAATCCATCATTCTTCTAATGATATCAAATTCGAACTTCAAAGCATCGTAGGCTTTCCCTACATCAGGATTTTTAAAAATTTCTTTCTTGAACTGTTTATGAGTTTTCATAGATTTATTCGTGTTCGCTTCTTATTTTTCCGCCAAGGGTGCGCAATTCGCGGAGAGCCATATCGGCCTCCTCCTTGTTGGGCGGCTTGCCGTGCCATTCGTATTTGCGCTCGAATTCTTTGACCCCTTTGCCGGGGATAGTATTCATAATGATTGCGGACGGCTTACTGAATTCCGCTTGCGCTATGCCGACAGCTTCCACGATGCTTTCAAAATTATGCCCGTCTACAGATTGCACATGGAATCCAAATGCTCGAAGCTTATCTCCAAATGGCTCAAGAGGCATTATGTCTTCCGTAAAGCCGTCTATCTGGATATTGTTGCGATCTATGACGACCGTCAGATTCTGCAATTTCTCTTTGCCCGCCAAAAGATACGCCTCCCATGTCGCCCCTTCATCATGCTCACCATCAGAAAGGAGCGCGTAGATTTGCTTTCCTGATGACTTGCCATTATCCATCCTATCCACCAGAGCCATTCCTACAGCTTGGGCAAGCCCCGCGCCAAGTGGCCCCGAGCTCGTCTCAAGCAAAGGTAAATATTCGCGGTGTGGATGGCCTTGCAATCGCGAGCCGAATTTGCGGAGCGTTTTGAGTTCGTCTAGAGGAATATATCCCGCATGCGCGAGCGTCGCATAATACACAGGGCAAATGTGTCCGTTTGATAGCACCAATCTATCCCGCTCCGGCCACGCTGGATTCTTGGAATCGTGTTTTAAAATATGGAAAAATAGCGCGGTAAAGACATCCGCCATGCCGAGGGGCCCTGCAGTGTGCCCGCTTTTCGCTTCCAAAAGCATCTCAATGATTGACTCGCGGATATTGTTGGCGGTCTCTTCCAGGAATTTTATTTTTTCTGGGGTCAGTGATTCCATTTTTTATTTTACTTTAAATTCTGGAATATCTTCCTTAAAATTTTCATACAATCCGAATTCTTTTTTCATATGTTCATACAAATTATTCTTGAAATTTGTTAGAAACTCGTCTTTATCAAATTTTATTTCTGCTGCTCTTTTTTTCATTGCTTCTCTCCCAGGAATAATGTCATCTGGATTGCCTCGCATACCAGTAGTGCGCGATATAATTACGCCATCATTTATACTCTCTTCAATGCCAGGAATCTCGGCATGTTCTTTAGCTTCAAATGTCTTGTATACCTCCTCGGCAATTGTCTTTGAAACAAGCATCCAGAGCTCATTTATCATCTCGCTCGTAAGCTTGGTTCTTTGCGGATCAAATTTCTTAAATCCTCTTTGGCCTATACCCAGACCTTCTTCAAATAATTTTTTTGATATATCAAATGATAGCTTAGAGATGAAATCTGATATATTCCACCCTGGATAATTGAACGGAACTACAACATATTCCTCACTTCCCATCATTTTCTGCAAAGTTTTCAAGAGAAGACTTTTTATATGGTCCTCACCTGCAATGTTGTATAAAGTCGGTCCTTTCATATTTTCTATTATACCAGAGTCCGAAGTTCCCTAATCTCCTCCATCGGATTTTTGCTTTCAAGGACATCATGTCCAACGACAATCTTAGTGGCTCCCGCATCTACTACAAGCGCAGCCGTTTCTTGATTCATCCCCCCGTCTACCGCTATCGGCATATTCGGCAATTCCCTCTTTATCCACTTTATCTGCTCTATGACGCGCGGGTCAAACGGCTGACCTTGAAAGCCAATTTTGGCGATGCCCATGCATTGCACGAAATCCGCAAATGGTAGGAATTCCTTTATGAGCTTCTCATCCGCGTCTTGATTGAACGCGATGCCCACTTCCACAATGCCTTCTGTGCGAAGCTGGTCTAAAAGTAGTTGGTCA
>DATDXX010000053.1:0-12298 GCA_036517135.1 Minisyncoccota bacterium
AGACATTTTTACCGTCACCGCGAATCTGGCCGGCATCCCTGCGATTTCAATTCCTTCAGGGCTTACGAAAGCTGGCCTGCCTCTGGGCATCCAGCTTATGGGGCCATACGGAGAGGACGGTGTCCTTTTTGAAATAGGGAAGGAGTTTGCCAAAAAATAATGAACATGTTGAATATATTTTTTGAGCATTCCGTTCCACTTTTGAATATCAGCAAATGTGAGATAATTAAATTATGTTTTCGGTCAAAATCATGAGGTGTAAAAATTTAGGTTACCATTCAAAAGTGGGGTGGGATGGCGATTTTTATACTCGCTTTACTCGTTAAAAATCAGCCATGGCCGACGAAAAATCCAAAGACAAAGGAAAAAAGGAAAGTTCGAGAAGTAAAGATACAGGAGCGGAAAGCAACCTATTTCTTGATTCAATCTTTTGGGTACTTTTGGCTCTAGTTCTGTATTCAGTAATAAAGGGAATGCTGGTGTCATTTGGTGGTTCGTCTGACTTCATTCCAAGCGCTACTGAAATATTTGCGGCGATATTTAATACTGTGCAGGTTTTTTCTGTTTTTATTTCACTTCTTTTTTTTATAGGAATTATTTATTTCAATGTCAAAATGGACGACCTGCTTCACCATGAGCATCATTTGGCGCGAAGCCTTGCAAGTAATGCAGATTTGAATAGAGAACATCCACTTAATCCATCTTCTGCTTCAGTCCAGCATAAGGATAAGCGCTGGCAAATGGTGACGACTCGACTTAATTCTTTTCATGAGGCGGACTGGCGTCTTGCTATCATTGAATCAGATATAATTCTCAGTGACATGCTTTCGCGTATGGGGTATCAAGGTGAACACGTTGCCGATAAACTGAAAATGGTGGAAAAAAGTGATTTTGACACACTTGATGAAGCATGGGAGGCGCATAAAGTGCGTAACCGTATTGCTCATGACGGTGCAGCGTACCATTTGTCGAAACAAGACGCAGAAAAGGTTATCGGGCTCTATAAAAAAGTTTTTGAAGAATTTTATTTTGTATAGATATATGACAGAAGAGCGCAAAGGCAAAAGTACGAATAAGGGCGTCGGCGAGTTCAAGAGAGATTTAGAGGCACATGAGCTCGAGATGAGAGAAAAAAATCCCGAATTGTACAAAAAAATTGATGCATGGGAAGCGAGGCTAAATGGCGAATTACCGCTCGATCTAAAAGAAGGCAAAAAATTCAAATAATTCTCGTTTGTTTTTTTGCTTTTTTTCTGTTATTCTCTTTGTCACTATAGCGGGGTGGAGAAGTAGTATCTCGCAAGGCTCATAACCTTGAGGCCTGGGTGCAATTCCTAGCCCCGCAACAATTTTTTGTTTTGCCTGATTTGTGATAGATTTCTAGCCATGTCGGCGTAGCTCATCTGGTTAGAGCGTGGGACTCATAAGCCCAAGGTAGGTGGTTCGACCCCACCCGCCGACACAATAAGGGGCGAGGGCATTCACATTACGGTTAGCATAATATCCTGTCATTGGGTATAATGTAAATGTGTCCTGTCGAAAAAGAATAAATAAAAATTTTTTTAAGAAATGGTCTTCCAAAATGGCTTATGTGACGGGGTTTTTTGCTGCAGATGGATATATCACAGTAAATAGAAGAGGAGGACAATTTTGGTGCATTCAGATTGTCGATCGTGATCTGTTATACAAAATAAAGGAAGCCCTGAAATCGGATCATAAGATTGGTGTACGGCGTCGTAATGAGGGCAGAAGTGTGATTTACAGCTTGCAAATTGGGAGTGCCAAAATGTGCGACGATCTCAGAAAAATAGGCTTCACTGCGCGTAAAGCAAAAAACCTAGTTGTTCCACAAGTTCCAAAGGAATTTTTTAGTCATTTTGTTCGAGGTTATTTTGATGGAGATGGACATGTTTGGGCAGGACTGATTAATAAAAAAAGAAAAAAGCCCACGAAGGTGATTTTTGCAGCCTTTACTAGCTGTAGCAAAAATTTTTTAATGAGCCTCTTATCAATTTTACATTCTATGGGTATCAATGGAGGATGTATTTATAAGGCAAAAGAAGGAACTTATTATAGGTTATCTCTTAGTACGTTGGATGCTTTGAAACTTTACCATATTATGTATAATGAAACTCACCAGATTTTTCTTAAAAGGAAGAAAAAGGTGTTTGAAAAATTCATACATAAATGCGGCCGTGGTGTAGCCTGGTTAACACGATCCCCTGTCACGGGATAGATCGCCGGTTCAAATCCGGTCGGCCGCGCAGAGTTTTATGACCAAAAGATTTTGGGAGAAGGAATATAAGAATCCAGCTCATTTGGAGATTTCTGGTGAGCCGTCGGGCGACATGCTTTCGTTTGTGCGTTGGGCGGAGCGTAATGCCGAGTGGAATCCTTTTCCGAAAAATGGAATGATTCTGGACATCGGATGCGGTAATGGCAGGAACATCATCGCCCTTGCAAGAGAGGCAAAGATGAAAGGGTATGGATTTGATATTTCGGAAGAAGCGATAAGGCAGGCGAAAAAGATGGCAGGGAATCTGCCGGTGAAATTTGAGGTGCGGAATGCCACAAAAGAATTGCCCCTAGAAGACGCATCTGTAGACATCGTGCTGGATATGATGAGCTCGCACTTTTTGAAGAAAGAAGAGCGCGCTAATCTGCTTAAAGAAATTCTGCGCGTGATGAAGCCGTACGGCTGGCTTTTCTTCAAATCATTCCTACTTGAGGGAGACCAACATGCGTTGAGAATGCTAAAAGAAAATCCAGCGGGAGAGGAGGGCGCATATATCCATCCTAAAATCGGCGTCTATGAATATGTCTGGACGGAGAAGGCGCTTCGCGAATTCTTCTTTCCATATTTCAAAATTCACAAGCTCATAAAATCTTACAAACATGTCACTGAAAAGGGAAAGCCATGGAAAAGACGCACCGTATCTCTATATTTAGAAAAGCTACCATAGGACTCGTTTCTCCACAGGTCAAGGTTGCCCTATGCTTTTTGTGGGTGTATAAAATATTTAATGAAACGAGAGCCGTTCAGCGTTCTTCCTGTGGGCGATCTCAACAATCATCCGCACAATCCAACCTTGGAGCTTATGGTCAAAAGAGACGGAGATTTTCTTCAGGTGAGACGCACCCGTCGCAAGATGAGGATTCTACACAACCTCTCCAAACCAAAAGCTCCTCCACCTGCGCTACCGTAGCTAACGGAGCGCAGTTTTTTATTGAAAATACCCCTAAAATATAATACTATTGCGAAAGTGTGCCGTTGTAGCTCAGGTAGTAGAGCATTTCCATGGTAAGGAAAAGGTCGTCAGTGCAAATCTGACCAACGGCTTCTGCCCCGCCATCCTAGCTCAGTTGGTAGAGCACGTCTTTCGTAAAGACGGGGTCCCGAGTTCGATCCTCGGGGATGGCTTATGACAGAAAATGAAAGGAAAAAAAGAATAGAAGAAATAGAAACCCTGATACAGGCGCCCGATTTTTGGGCGGACAAGGCTCGGGCGCAAGCGCTCATCAAGGAATTGCAGGAGCTCAAGGATTTCGTACCCGGAGGAGGCAAATATGACAGCGGGGAGGCGGTGATGACTATATTTGCGGGGGCGGGAGGAGACGACGCGGAGGATTTCACAGCGATGCTATTTGAGATGTACAAAAAGTATATCGTGCGGAAGGGATGGGCGACAGAGCTTCTCTCCGAAAATCAAAACGAACACAATGGCTATCGAAATGTGACGATAGAGATCAAAGGCAAGCACGCCTACGGCACACTCAAACGAGAATCCGGAGTGCATCGCCTGGTGCGCATTTCGCCATTCAATGCAGGAGGCAAAAGGCAGACATCTTTTGCGATGGTGGAAATAATCCCAAAATTCGCAAAAACAATGGATATTGAAATCCCAGATACAGAATTGAATGTCTCTTTTGCGCGCTCTGGAGGACCCGGAGGCCAGAATGTGAACAAAAGAGAGACGGCGGTGCGGATAGTGCATCTGCCGACCAAGCTCTCCGTGCATGTGGACTCGCAAAGGAATCAAGCGCAGAATAAAGACAAAGCGCTGGAGCTTTTGAAGAGCAAGCTCTATGCTATAATGGAAAGCGCGCGCAAAGCGGAAGAAGCCGGCTCGTATGTGTCGAAGACGACAGAAGCCGAATGGGGCAATCAAATCCGCTCATATGTGCTTCATCCGTATAAAATGGTCAAAGACCACAGGACGAATTATGAATCCTCAAATCCCGACAAGATTTTGGATGGGTATATAGATGAATTTATAGAAGCGGAGAGATCGCTTTAGCGATCTCGGAGCCGAGCACCAATTTTGGGTATTGACTTAAATTATGATTAGTACAATTTATTTTTTGTTAAAATATTATTTTAGCAATCCTAAACATGTTATCACCCAAAATTGGTGCGGGGCATTATTTTTCTAATTCGCTATGCTCATAAGAAAAATATATGATCTATTTTGATAAAGTATCGAAAATCTATCCGAATGATACTGCTGCGCTTTCAGGTGTTACTTTTACTGTTAAGCCGAAAGAATTTGTCTCAATTGTCGGCCATTCCGGAGCAGGTAAGACCACTCTTGTGAAAATGATATTGGGAGAGGAAAAACCAACATCCGGTGCAGTGTATTTCGAATCTGTGAACATTCATTCGCTTCAAAAAAATGCGATTACTGATTACCGCAGGCGAGTAGGCACGGTTTTTCAGGATTTCCGGCTTTTACCGAATCTTACCGTCTATGAGAATATTGCATTTGCGATGGAGGTTTGCGGGCGCGATGACGAAGAAATAGCAGCCGATGTGCCGCATGTGCTTGAGCTTGTAGATCTTGGCAACAGGATATCTAATTTTCCTCACCAGCTTTCTGGAGGAGAAAAACAGCGTGTAGCTATCGCGCGCGCGATTGTCAATCAGCCGGATGTTGTAATAGCAGATGAACCAACAGGCAATCTGGACCCAGTTTCTACTTATGACATTGTGCAGATTCTGAAAAAAATAAATGATCTTGGCACGACAGTAATTTTAACGACACATAACAAAGGAGTTATAGATTCTTTAAAAAAGCGTGTCATTACAATGGAGGGAGGTAAGATCACACGCGATGATAAGGATGGCAAGTATGCTTTGTAGCTGTTAGCTTCTAGCTGCCAGCTTTTAGGAAATGCCCAGAAATTTTATGAAATAAAAAATTATGTTAATCTTAAGCTAACAACTAACAACTTAAAGCTAATCATGTTTTGGATCAATATAAAACGAGTAGCAAGGTCAGGGTTTCTTAATTTTTGGAGGAACGGTGCTGTGTCCGTGACTGCTGTACTTATTATGACCATAGCCTTGCTAGTTGTGAGTTTTCTCTTACTCACTCAAACCCTTCTTTCTTCAACCTTAGGTGCAATCAAAGACAAAGTAGATATCAATCTTTATTTTGTCACTTCTGCGGATGAGGGAGACATAAAGTCTCTAACGAAGCAGGTAGAAACGCTCCCGGAAGTATCATCGGTAAAATATTCATCGCGAGAAGAAGAATTAGCAAAATTCAAAGCTCGACACGAGAATGACGAGCTTACCCTACGTGCTTTGGATGAAGTGCGCGACAATCCCTTCGGAGCCGCACTTGAGATAAAAGCCAAGGATCCTTCGCACTACGAGAGTATCGCTAATTTTCTTGAGGAACAAAAAAAGAACAGCGAGGAGACTCTCATAGACAAGATAAATTACAGCAGAAATAAAGAGGCGATCTCGGCATTGACGAGGATTATTTCTGCGTCGAAAAAACTAGGCATCGCTATTGTGGTGTTTTTTGTCGTCATCGCTTGTCTCATCACTTTCAACACGATTCGCCTGACAATCTATATGGCGCGGGAAGAACTCTCCGTCAAACGGCTTGTGGGAGCTTCAACTCGATATATTAAAGGGCCGTTCGTTGTAAGCGGACTTATGTACGGCGCCGTCGGCACGATATTGACAATTCTCCTTCTAATTCCGATTACATACTGGGCGGGCCCGCATACAGAGGATCTAGGCACCGGTATCAATCTTTTCTCATATTATCTGAGTCACATTTTATCAATCGGCGGCACTCTTCTTGCTTTCGGACTATTTATAGGGGCTGTCTCGAGTTACATGGCTGTCAAAAAATACTTGAAGATCTAGGGTTTCTACCATTTGCACTCTTTACTCAGAAGCGATACTATGTAAATCGATGAAAAAGCGGCATAAATACATATTCGTGGTGGGAGGAGTGATGTCGGGGGTAGGCAAGGGGGTCACCACTTCATCTATCGGCACGATACTTCAGGCAAAGGGATTTCGGGTCAACATGGTAAAGGTTGACCCTTATTTGAATGTGGACGCAGGCACAATGAATCCGACAGAGCATGGTGAAGTGTTCGTGCTGAATTCCGGCCTTGAGACGGACCAGGATATGGGCAACTACGAGAGGTTTCTTAATCGCGACATAAGGGAATTCGGATATATAACATCCGGCATGGTCTACAAAAGTGTGATTGATCGGGAAAGGTCTCTCGGCTATGGTGGCAAATGTGTAGAAGCGATTCCGGATATTCGAGACGAAATAATCAGACGATTTGAAAATTCTTGGAATAAATCCGGCTCGGAAATTTCTATAATTGAGATTGGCGGCACGGTAGGCGATTATCAAAACATTATGTTCATTGAAGCGGCTAGAGTTTTAAAAATTCGCCAGCCGCAGGATGTGATTTTTGTCATGGTTTCGTATCTTCCGATACCCAGCAAACTTGGTGAAATGAAAAGCAAGCCGACACAAAATGCGATTCGACAATTGAATTCTTATGGCGTGCATACCGATTTTATTGTTGCGCGAAGCGAAGTGCCTTTGGATAACAAACGCAAAGAGAAAATTGCAGTCTCGTGCAGCGTTCCGGTAGACCATGTGATTTCAGCTCCTGATGTAGACAGCATTTACGACATCCCGCTTAATTTTGAGAAGGATTATCTAAGCAAGATGGTTTTGAAGTCTTTGAATCTTCGCTCCAAAAACGGAACTCTTAAGGAATGGCAATCATTTGTTTCAAGAATAAATAAAGCCAAGAAGCATGTGAACATTGCTATTGTCGGCAAATATTTTGATACCGGTGATTTCATGCTAAGCGACGCATATATCTCGGTGATAGAGGCAATAAAATTCTCGGCATATCACGAAAATGTCAAACCAAAACTCACTTGGCTGAATTCTAAACATTTTGAAAAATTGCCTGGCAAGCTCAAAGAACTAAAAAAATATGACGGCATAATAGTGCCTGGAGGTTTTGGTTCAACCGGAATTAAAGGCAAGCTTTCAGTTATACGATATGCACGCGTTAACAAGATTCCATACTTTGGTCTTTGCTATGGCATGCAGCTTATGACCATTGAATATGCAAGAAATGTTTTGGGTTGGATAGATGCCAATACCGCAGAGATAGATCCAAAAGCGGAGAAGCTCGTGATAGACATAATGCCGGACCAGAAGAAAAAGCTAAAGGAGGGGAACTACGGCGGTTCAATGCGGCTAGGCGCATATCCTGCGATTCTAAAAGAAGGAACAGTAGCGCGCAAAGCATACGGCAAAAAAGAAATAAGCGAGCGCCATCGTCATCGGTATGAAGTGAACCCTCTGTATGTAAATGAGCTAGAGAAAGCTGGACTTATTTTTTCTGGCAAATCACCTGACGGCAAGCTTTGTGAAATAGCGGAACTTCCGGCGAGCAAGCACCCGTTTTTTCTCGGCACGCAATTCCATCCGGAATTTCACGCTCGTCCCTTATCTCCGCACCCGCTTTTCACTGCTTTCATCAGAGCTGCTTTGAAGAAATAAAACCTTTTCTGCCCTGCATGCCCTCGCCTGTTGGACGGGCAGGGGCAGGCAGGCTTTGATTTTTCCACAAAAAAACTGTATCTTACAAGCTAACTAGCTTACAAGCTCAAAAGCTTCGGCTACTGTTGCGGGATCGTCTAATGGCAGGACTGCAGATTCTGGATCTGCGTATCTTGGTTCGAGTCCAAGTCCCGCAGTCAGGTATAATAATGTTATGGAAACAAAATGGCATTTGCTATCGGAAGCGAAGGTATTTGAAAAACTGAACACTTCCTTGCTCGGACTCACACAGGAGGAGGTTCAAAATCGCGCTTTGCAATACGGTCCTAATGCTTTGCCGGAGAAGAAACCTCCATCACTAACTCGTATCTTCTTTGGCCAATTCAACAGTCCTCTTATATTCATACTGCTTGTGGCTAGTACTATCACTTATGCTATCGGCTCCACAACAGACGCATACATCATTCTTGCCGTACTTGTCTTCAATGCGATAGTGGGCACGATACAGGAAGGCAGAACAGAGAACACTTTAAACGCTCTGAAGCATTTTGTGGAGACGAAGGCCACTGTCTGCCGCGACGGCAAGGAGTTAATAATTTCAGATCGCTTCGTTGTGCCTGGCGACATAATAGACATAGAAGAAGGAGAAAAGGTGCCGGCTGATGCTAGAGTACTCGTCTCCCACAATCTCAAAGTGGATGAAGCGTCGCTTACGGGAGAGTCCGTGCCCGTCTCTAAGACGGTGGATGTGCTCACAGAGGACACCATCTCCATATCCGACAGGAAAAACATGATCTTTAAGGGCACGAATGTTGTAGCAGGAGGTGGCAGGGCTGTGGTGATATCCACAGGGGCGGATACATTTATCGGGATTATCGCCAAAGAAATTTCATCACTCCATACAGAGATACCTCTTAAAGCAAATATAAGATATCTGACACGAGCGATAATCATAGCTGTAGGGATAATCTGCGCATCGCTTTTTACTATCGGCATAGCATATGGTGAATCAGCGCGGACGATGTTTACGACGGTAGTGGCGCTCTCCGTATCCATAATTCCCGAAGGGCTTCCCATCGTGATGACGCTCGTCTTGGCGACTGGCGTGTGGAGGATGTCTAAAAGGAATGCTCTGGTGAAAAAGCTCCAAGCAGTGGAGGCACTTGGCCAGGCGCGAATAATTGCCGTAGATAAGACCGGCACAATAACAAAAAATGAGCTTGTTGTGCGTCAGGTGTGGACTGCTGGAAAAATGTTTGGAGTTTCAGGGGTGGGATATGAGCCGAAGGGCGAAGTAACATTTGAAAACAATATCGTGGATGCTGCCAATCATCCGGAGCTACTTTCTTTAGCAAAATCCGTCGCTTTGTGCTCGAATGCCCGGCTTTTGTTTTCTGACGAGGAAAAGCACTGGCACATATCGGGCGATCCGACAGAGGCGGCGATGGTTGTTTTTGCCCAAAAGATTGGATTCAACAAAGAAGATCTGCAGAACGAATTACCATTGGTCGCCGAATCGCCTTTTGATAACAAGCTCAAGTACCGCGCGGTCGTAAACAAAATTGGAGGCAAAAATGTTTTAACAGTGATTGGCGCGCCTGAGGTGATTATGGGTCTTTCCACAAATATCACAGGATTAAATAATGCCGTCAAATTTTCTTTAAAAGACAGAGAAAGGCTTCTCAAAATACTTAATGATATAGCTGCAGAGGGTCAGCGCGTCGTGGCTATTGGCGTAAACAACGATGCGGATATCGCTTCTGATTTGAACGCAATATCAGGCCTCACCTTTATCGGTTTTTTGGGAATGAAAGATGTTTTGAGAATCGAAGTAAAGGACGCTATGGCGCAGGCGACGGATGCGGGGATGAAGGTGGTCATGATCACAGGGGACCATAAAGGCACGGCTTTAGCGATTGCTAGGGACGCCGGAATATTCAAAGACGGCGACGAGCTTTTAACCGGAGAGGAAATAGACAAAATGACAAATGCCGAACTTAAAAACAGATTATCAAACACCACCGTATTTGCCCGAGTGACACCCGAACATAAGCTCAAGATCATTAACGCTTTCAAAAGTCGAGGTGAAATAATTGCAATGACTGGAGACGGAGTAAACGATGCGCCGTCTTTAGTGGCGGCTGATCTAGGGGTGGCGATGGGAGGCATCGGCACGGAAGTAGCCAAAGAGGCGGCGGATATCGTGCTTCTCGATGATAATTTCGGAAGCGTGGTCTCTGCCGTGGAAGAAGGCAGGAGCATTTATAAGACTATGAAAAAAGTGATACTTTACTTATTCTCTACAAGCATGGGCGAAGTGCTCACCATCGCCGTGGCGCTTCTTGTCGGTTTGCCACTTCCGATACTTGCTGCGCAGATTATCTGGCTTAATTTTGTGACGGACGGATTCTTGGATGTGTCTCTCGCAATGGAACCAAAAGAAAAAGGGCTTCTTTCCGGTAAATTCGAGCGCCCAAAAAAATATCTGATAGACAAGCTTATGCTCCAGAGAATGGTTGTGATGGCGCTCCCGATGATGTTTGGGACGCTTTTCCTCTTTCAAAAATATGCCGCTGGCGCGGAGCTTAAGCAGGCTTGGACGATCTCGCTTACCGCGCTCGCGATGTTTCAGTGGTTCAATGCGTGGAATTGCCGATCCGAATCCCAATCGATTTTTACGCAGAATCCCTTTTCAAATAAATTTCTGGTGGGGGCAACAGGTGTGGTCATCGTTCTCCAGATACTGGCAGTATACACACCTTTTTTGCAGAAGATTTTACACACCGTGCCGCTCGGACTTTACGACTGGCTTATTATCATACCGGTAGCGCTATCTATTGTCGTTGTGGAAGAAGCGAGAAAATTCTTTGTCAGGAGGAAGATAGGTTCTGTAAAAGCCGCCCGCGTTTAAACGGGAAATCGGACGTATGATAAAATTATGAGACTATAAACAGTACAACATCGACAATATTCAGTGGAGCATAATTTCTAAATTTATGAAAAATAACGCGGGATATATAGGACTCATTGCTTTGCTTATAACCTTTGCCATCATATCTTTACTCGTCTGGAGAACTGATCTGTTTGGAGAAAATAGTGGTCAAAAAGAGAGGGGAGAGGACAATGCGCCAAAAAACATAATAGAAAAAGATATGCAAGCGCTGCAGAGCGCGAAAGATGCGAAGGCCATGTTGGAACTTCGAAACAAACAACAGTTGGAGGGGATTAGCGACTAAATTAGGCTCAACCTCGTTCAATTTATTGATAGGGTATAATTAAACTCATGAAAGGATATAGAGGCGACATAGAAAAGGATACGCTCACGAATACGAATTTTCGGAGAGTTTTATACACAGGTCCGCACAGTCAACTGGTGCTTATGAGTCTCAGGCCCAATGAGGAGATCGGAATTGAAACTCATCCGGACAACGATCAATTTTTTAGGTTTGAAAAAGGGGAAGGCAAAGCGACTATTGATGATACTGAATACACTGTTGCCGACGGAGTAACGATTATCGTTCCTGCCGGTGCCAAACACAATGTCATAAATACTTCTCAAACTGAGGAATTAAAATTGTATACGATATATTCGCCTGCTCACCACAAAGACGGTGTTGTCCGCGCGACCCGAACTGAGGCGGAGGCGGACAGTCCGGAATTTGACGGAGTGACGACGGAATAAATAATGTTTCAAGATAGAAAAGATGCGGGTCAAAAGCTCGCCCAAGAGCTTCTACGATATCGCGGGAAAGATGCGGTAGTTTTAGCTCTACCACGTGGCGGGGTAGTACTCGGGTATGAGATAGCTAAGGCACTTGAACTTCCTTTAGACATTGTAGTTACGAGAAAAATAGGACATCCGAATAATCCTGAATATGCAATTTGCGCGGTAGATGAAAAGGGAGAGCTCTTTTGCAATGAGGCGGAGGCCGGAAGTGTGGACCAGAATTGGCTGAAAGCTGAAGTATCGCGCCAGAAAAATGAAGCAAAGAGGCGCATAAAAGTTTACAGAGACGAGGAGAAACAAAAAGAACTCAGTGGAAAAACAGTAATATTAGTAGACGACGGCATCGCTACTGGGCTCACAATTCATGCGGCTCTACAGTCAATTTTAAAAGAGCGCCCAAAAGAGATTGTCGTGGCGGTGCCTGTTGCGCCAAATGATGTTGTGGCTGATTTGCGAGGTAAAGCAGATGATGTAGTAACACTGGATAATGGAGAACATTATCTTGGCGCGGTAGGGGCGTATTATAATAATTTTCCGCAAGTATCAGACGGGGAAGTTATAAAGCTTCTCAAACAAGCAAAGAAATAAAGTTCCTCGGGGCAAAGCCCCGAGGTATTGTTGGAACTCGCTTCACTCGTTTATTACCGCGGCAGAGCCGCGGAGTATTGAACTTTGTTAGCTCCTCGGCTCGGAAATGGAAAAGAGTACTTTTCCATTTCCCTCA
>DATDXX010000054.1:0-3064 GCA_036517135.1 Minisyncoccota bacterium
TTTCAAGCAAAAAGCCATTGACAAATGTGCATAACATTTGCTGCTTTCAGCGCGGTTTTTTTTATTCCCAACCACCCCGCCCCTCGGGCACCCCTCCTTAACCAAGGTGGGGATTAAATCTCCTCCTTTTCTAAGGAGGAGTGGCGAGCTTGCGAGCCGAGGTGGTTACCTAACCTCCCACCCCTTCCCCTTCAAAGCATCCCAAATTTTCTCCACTATTTTATTTACTTCATCGTCGGTTAGCGTCTTTTCATAAGATTGAAATACTAGACGGTATGCATAGGAAACCTTATCCTCTTTCTTGAATGTATCAAAGAGCTCGTGGCGTACCATAAGCTCGCCTGCGTTTCTTTCGATTACCACTAGTATCTCCGCAGGTCTGACCTGCGGAGATACGAATACCGCCACATCCCGCACGATAAATGGATATGGCGACATCGGCGCATATTTTTTCGGTGCGGACACCCCCACATCCATATCCGTTTTAAATTTTGGTAAATCAGCAATCAGTGAATCAAAATCCAATTCCAAAATGCCGTCTCGGCTATTGGTCGCGCCAATGGTCTTTCCGTTTTTGGAAATAATCCCTCCTGAATCATCAATGGTGCACAAAATTGTCGTCTTACTTCCGAGCTCCGCGAATAATTCATCGCGGATTATTTTTATCTCATCATTTATTCTTTCTCCTTTGCCGGCTTTCTTGTAAGCCACACCAATTGAAAGCGCCATATATTCCCGACCATCTTTATACACATGCCCCAGCTCAAAAAGCTTTATCTTTGATAGTCCGAGCAAATCGGCATAATATAAGTTTTCCTTGAGTTTCTCTTCCATTGCATCCGTTAAATTGTCTCGATAAAATCTTTTGTCCGCCGCGAGAGGGTTTGCTATTTCTATTTCGCCCTTGTTGCATAAGGTATATGTGGATATTTCGGAATATCCACGGCTTACGAGAAAATTACGCGTTTTGTTTGTCCATGAAAGAGCGTTGTTCGTCTCTATCTCTGTATCAATTTTAGGCAATTTGGCTCTTATGTTTTCGTATCCATAAAGCCGGCCGACTTCGTCCACGATGTCCTCGGGGATATTGAGGTCTTTGCGATAACTTTCGGGATATACCACGAGTGCCTCGCCTTCGTGGCGGGCGCGAATAGAGCCGCGCACAAGGCAATCAAGCATCTCGTCAGGCGAAATATCTTTACCGAGCTTTTCTGCAATGAATTTTGGCTTCACCTCAATTTTCCCTTCTTTATGCTTCCAATCTCCCGCCATGGCGATTTTGCCCACTAGTGCATCCGAGTCCTCTTTCTTGAGCAAACTCACAAAGTGTCTCAAAGCTCTTTCGGGAAGCATTATGTCGACATCATTCTCGAACCTCTTGGACGAATCCGTCTTTATATCAAGCTTCGCTGATGCCTTGCGAATAATTGTAGGATTGAAATGAGCCGCTTCCACGATGATGTGTTTTGAGAATTTGTCCGTCTCCGCCTTTTTGCCACCCTTGATGCCTGCTACCGCTAGGCCTTGCCTAGCGGAGAGCGATTGATCGGCGATAACCGTTATCGTTGGATCAAGCTCCATTTCTTTGCCATCAAGCGTTGTAAATTTTCCCTGCCTGCCGGCAGGCAGGTCTCCCTCTTTGGCATATCGCACCGTTATACCCCCCTCCACCTTCTCCGCATCAAAGACATGCATTGGCTCACCGATGTCAAGCATCACGAAATTCGACAAGTCCACCAAGAAATTTATTGGCCTCTGCCCTACTGCTTCCAATTTCTTCACAAGCCAATCTGGAGATTCGTCTACAGATATATCAAGAATCCGGAGCCCGAGATATTTGTCACACGCATCTTTGGCTTCAATAGATACGGATAGTTCTGGCACATCGTCTGGCTCTATTTCCGGTGCTTCGCGCGGTACAAAAGTGTTATCAGAAATAAGCGCAGATAGCTCGCGTGCAATCCCTTCGTGCGAAAGGCAGTAGCAAGCCCTGTCAGGAAGCACCTTCACATCCAAGACATCATCATCTGTCTTCTTCTCTATCCCCTCTACTTCAAAAATATGGAATGTCAAAAGCTCCGCAATCTTCTCGCTCTCCGGCAAGGGCTTCTTAAAGAATGTCTGCAGCCATTTATGCGAAATTTTCATAAACTATTCCTTCATAGGATATGTATTAAAGTACTTGCGCAAGAGCTTGTCTTTTGGATTTCGCCGAAACAGATCGGACAAAAATGTTCTTTTGTCTTCTTTAGTCTTGTATGATTTTTTTATCCCCCCTATTCTAGAAACCGCATTCGCCGCCGAGAGCTTGCTGTCACTTTTGAAAACCGAGATTAGAATATTCTCCGGGGCTTGTATCAAAAGAGAAGCTAATTGTCTTGGCATGAGCGATTTTGGCTCATTGATATGGTCTTTCAGTATTCTAGCCGTCATGCTGATTCTGGCCCTTTTCAAACCGAATAATGGAGGGAGCGACTCAAACACTTGATTAGCTGTATAGCTATTAATGTCATACAAATCTAATATATCAGCCACCAACTCAAGCTTCGGGGTGATATTTTCTTTGAAGGACAAGCCGAGGATTGCAGGAAACTTTTCAATAAGAGCGACAGGGTTTTCAAAACCTGCGTCTGTAAGGTCTTTGAGCTTTACAGATAGATTGTGTTCTGTAGATAACTTAGGATATTTTTCTGAAAGATTGCTCACAAATTCATCACTAAAACCAAGGTCAGTAAAGGAGTCTTTTCTCCTCTGTAATTCTAATACGCTTTGTTCGCCTGAAACAGAAGTCCTTAAATCAACAAAAGGGTCTTGAGGTTGATCTTGATTTATGTTTGGCTGATCATTCATAAAAGTGATAATTAAAACTGATTGATCAATCGTAAATCGCCTGTATAGAGATGCCGGATGTCGTCTAGGCCGTATTTGATGGCAACGAAACGGTCTATGCCGCCGCCGAAGGCGAATCCTTGCCATTTCTTGGGGTCAACTCCCGCTCCCTTCAAGACATTCGGATGCACGAGCCCTGCCCCCATCATTTCCAGCCATTTGCCCTTATCTCTAT
>DATDXX010000055.1:0-4865 GCA_036517135.1 Minisyncoccota bacterium
CGTGAGGGTCAATGGTGGAAGAGATTTCTGGAAGCACTTGGCCACAAAGTCGTGGTCTCTAATTGCGCCGAAGATAATCCTTCTGCAATCAATAGGTCGGATGTCGTCATCATTGCTGTGCTCCCAAGCGCAGTATCTGAGGTGGCGAGCCAAGTTCTCAAAGTCATTTTAGAACATCAGCTTATTGTGAGCGTCTGCGGCATTATGACAAAGATGGAGGAAACACTCAAAGCTTTTGGAGGCGATGTGCTTTTTCTCCATCGAATGATCGGTCCGCAAGTGGATACGATGAAAGGTCACAACCTTATCATCAATCCAGTCAGGCTTTCTCTTTGGAGTCAGTTTGGGCAGGAATTGATAGCCGATACCAAAGCTCGTATCGTCAGAGCTACATCTACTGAACACGACGAGATGGTCGGGCTTACTCAAGCCATGGCGCGAATCATCACGCTTGGGCTTGGGGTTGTGGCTATGGAAGCTCCGCTTCCGGTGGCACATTTCACTAATGTGCCGTTTAGTGGCCTTATGGCCGTGCTTGCGCGAATTCTGGATTTCGGACATCTTCTCTCGCGAGATATGGTGTTTGAAAATCCGTTCGCGAAAAAGTGGATCGATAAGCTCCATATCGCGATGCTTCAGATAGAAAGTGGCGAAGAAGATTTTGAAAAGCTTTTCCTGAAGCTTTCGAATTTTCTCGGCATTAAGTCCGTCAAAGCCGGCTCGGTAGCGTTGGCGGCAATGCCTTCGTGGTGGAAATGAATTGTGATAAAAGGTCTTCGGACCAAGGCGATTCCTCGGAATCGCCTGTTTTTTATTCCCATTTTCAACATACATCGATTATACGCTATAGCGTATAATCGATGTATGTGCGGATTTATCATGTATATGCTAAAGTCATCTGTATGGTAAAAATCTTTGATGGCAAGAAAGTTGCGGGGGAAATAGCAAAAAAACTCACAAAAGAGATATTCTCGCTTCCGCACACGCCGACATTGGCTATAATTCAGGTAGGCGACAGGCCAGATTCAAACACCTATGTTCGCCACAAAAAAAGTTTCGGAGAAAAGATAGGAGCTAAAGTAGAACACATACTTTTTCCAAACTCT
Organism: Minisyncoccota bacterium; assembly: GCA_036517135.1. GTDB lineage: Bacteria > Patescibacteriota > Minisyncoccia > Phycocordibacterales > CAIRYW01 > JAQBQZ01. Next base: position 1,107 of record DATDXX010000055.1, read on the forward strand.
ATTTCTGAAAAAGAGGTGATATTAAAAATCCATGCGCTCAATAGAAGTCCGCATATTCACGGTATAATCGTCCAGATACCTCTGCCTCACCACTTGAACAAAGATGAAATTATTTCTGAAATAGATCCAAAAAAGGATGTTGATGGGCTTACTACATTAAATCAAGGGTTAATGTTTCAGGAAAAGACATGCGGATTCGTGCCAGCAACCCCGAAAGGAGTTCTTACGCTTCTCAAGCGTTATAAAGTTCCTCTAAAGGGCAAAAGAGCGCTTGTCATCGGCAGATCGCTTCTTGTAGGGAAACCATTAGCCATGCTTCTTTTGGGTGAGGACGCGACTGTCACGATAGCTCACCGTTATACAAAAAATTTACATGCTCTTTGTAAAGAGAACGACATTATTGTTTCTGCGGTAGGTTCGCCCGAGTTTCTCGGCAAGAGATCTTTTCGCAAAGGGCAATATGTGATTGATATCGGCACCAACGCCGTAAAGGGTAAAAAAATAGTTGAGGAGATGACCATAACCAAGCATAAGCTCGTAGGGGATGTAAAATTCGACGAAGTTTCAAAGATTGTCGCGATGATTTCGCCAGTACCAGGCGGCGTCGGGCCAATGACCGTGGCAACTCTATTTGAAAATCTTATAGAAGCAGCTAAAATAGCTAAGTGATATAATCCCGTTAGAGATTTACATTGGATATTATTACACAGGATGTTCATTTTGCTTTAATTATGTGAAAATACTACAGATACTCAAGTCCCCAAATCTCTAACGGGATATAATACTGCTCTTTCCTCGTCGTATAGGGTAATTATTATTTAATTTAAATTTCCATGGATGAACAGCCTGTTGGACCTAGTCCTGAATCAGCAAAAGCGATAGCGGAGATAATTGATTATATAAAGAGCTTACCTCCAGCGGAGGGTGCTGCAATGGGGCTTCATTTTTCATTATCTGCTCTAGAAATGAAAACTGAGGTTACTCTGACAGATCAGCAGGCCGAAAAATACACAATTCTTTTAGCAAGGCTGGAACAGATAATGTCAGAAGGAGGCATAAAGGATGCCAATGTTAAAAATCTTGTGAATGATGATTTCACAAGGTTAAAATTGTACCTTAATAGTGCAAGACGAAACTAAAGTTAGTTTATTATCAGGTTAAACAATTATTATGAGTGAACCATTAAATATCAACCCTCCCAAAAGAATCCAGATCGCGGCCATCGTCGCGCTTTCTTGCCTGTCTTTGTTTCTTCTGGTCAAGACATTCGGCGCCTGGAGCGACATCGACAATGCTCCGATACAAAACACCATCACCGTCACGGGCCAAGGAGAGACATTTGCCGTGCCCGATATCGCTACATTCACCTTTTCCGTAACGGAAGAAGGCAAGACGGTGGCAGAAGCGCAGAAAAAGGCGACAGACAAAAACAACAAAGTTATAAAATATTTGAAGGATTCGGGCGTCGCGGATAAAGATGTAAAGACGGAGAGCTATTATGCCAATCCAAAATATGAATATCCTCAGATTGTATGCGTCCGATATCCCTGCCCTCCTTCCAAAGAGGTGCTCTCCGGCTATGAAGTGTCGCAGACCATTTCTGTAAAAGTCAGAAACACCGACAAGGCTGGAGAAATTCTCTCCGGTGTTGGAGCTCTTGGCGTCTCAAATATCAGCGGACTTTCGTTCACTATCGACAACGAGGAAGCCCTCAAATCAGAAGCGCGCTCAAAGGCCATCGCTGATGCCAGAGCTAAAGCAGACATGCTTGTCAGTGACCTCGGGGTACGTCTCGGCAAGGTAGTAAGCTTCACAGAAGACACTGGCGGCTATCCTATTTATGCCATGGAGGCGAAAGGTATGGGCATCGGAGGCGCTCCCGACATCGCACCAAATATTCCGACTGGGGAAAATAAAATTACAGTGAATGTGACTGTTACTTATCGGATCAAGTAATTAGAAAGCCCTGCCTGCTTTTAAGCGGGCAGGGTAGTTGACTTTCTACTCAGAAAAGATATCATTCTTATATCTCCCCGGAAGGGGTTTTTTAGTAAGCAATATCAGTTAGAGAGAAAGGCTATGTCAAAAATCGGCAATTATTTAAAGGAAGTAAAGGCAGAAATGGCGCACGTAAGCTGGCCTACTAGAAAGCAGACCATTCTCTTCACAGGCGTTGTCATTGCGCTGTCTTTAGGCATGGCAATTTATCTGGGGCTTGTAGATTATATTTTCAATCTCGCACTCGGTAATTTTTTCAAATAATCTTCCTAATTCTTTAGAAAAAATATGTCAAAACAAGCAGAAGGACAAAGAAATTGGTATGCGATCCATACTTACGCAGGATATGAGAACGCAGTTTCCAGAAATTTGAAACAGCGTATAGAATCTCTCGGCATGGAGGACAAGATTTTCAATGTGCTTGTGCCGACAGAAAAAAAAATAAAGGTGAAAGGTGGCAAGCGGGTAGAGGAGGAGGAAAAAATATACCCGGGCTACATCCTTGTGGATATGATCGTGACGGATGATTCGTGGTATGTGGTCAGAAACACTCCCCGCGTGACGGGCTTCGTGGGTTCTGGCGTCTATCCAGTGCCGCTCGAAAAGATGGAGGTGGATGAATTATTCAGACGAATGAATTCCGGCATTGCAAAGCATAATATAGACCTTGATATAGATGATGCAGTCATCATTGCCGACGGGCCGTTTAAGGATTTGGAGGGCAAAGTGTCTGAAGTGGATGATGAGAGGGGCAAGGTGAAAGTACTCGTTTCCATGTTTGGTCGCGAGACGCCGGTGGAGCTTGATTTTCTGCAAGTTAAAAAAATTTAGGATTTAGATATTAGTATTTAGAATTTCAAATATTTATGGCTAAAAAAATAATAAAAACACTAAAGCTTCAGATCCCAGGTGGCAAAGCCATTCCCGGACAACAATTAGGTCCGGCTCTAGGAGGAGCAGGCATCAATATCGGTGAATTCGTAAAAAGATTCAATGACGAGACAAAGGGGCGTGTTGGCGAGACTGTACCTACGATTGTCAACGTTTTCGAAGACAGGACATACCAACTCATATACAAAACAGAACCCGCATCTCTAATGGTTCTAAAAGCCTTAAAACTTGAAAAGGGTTCGGGAGAAAATCTCAAAGTAAAGGCTGGCTCAATCAGCAAATCGCAGATCAAAGAAATCGCAGAAAAGAAAATGGTGGATCTCAACGCCGCATCAGTAGAAGCCGCAATGAAGATAATAGAAGGCACTTGCAGGAGTATGGGGGTCGAAGTGAAATAATCGGGAAGCTTATCAGCAAGAAAGCTTGTAAGCTTTACAGCAAGATAACCGAGGGGAAAATCGTCCAGCTGGTCGCGACCAGCTGGACGGCTTTGTTTTAGACTAGTTTATTTAAAACTTTATACTCAAGAAAAAGAGTGCCGTTTTCAGTCTTTGATTCAGAAATGAGTTGCAATTGAGTATTTACAGAATCATTAAACAAAGAAATGCCAGTGCCAAAGACAACTGGCTCAATGGTCAAATAAATAGTATCTACAACACCAGCTTTCAAAAACAATGTATAAATAGAACTTCCTCCGCAAATCGCCACTTCCTTGAATCCTCGTGCTTCCAATTTCCTAACCAGTTCAATGGGATTATCTTCTGTCATTTCCACCCCATCAAATTTTTCTTTTCTTGAATAGACAATATTTATCCTGTCTTTCATCGCCCTGGGCAATGTTTTGAATGTGGTCGAGCCCATCACCACCAC
>DATDXX010000056.1:0-7627 GCA_036517135.1 Minisyncoccota bacterium
GAGCCGCTATTGTTATTATGGTTGCGCAAGGATGCAAACTTACAGCAAGTTTTATTGACGCCTATGACGCAGTGGGACACAAAGCAATAGATGCCGCTATTAAAGTAAAAGAAGAATACAAAGACAAAATAACATTTCTAACTTTAACCCAGCCATTAGGAGGTCTTGTCAATAAGAATGCACGCGACCTATTTGAAGCAATTTCCTCAAAAACAGATATGGTTGGAGGCTTGCCATCAAAAGATCGCCCGAGAGACGACGAAAATTTTGACTGGCTGTTCTCAATTGCTAAAAATTTGAATAAACCGCTTCATGTCCACATTGACCAAGAAAATAATCCTAATGAACGCGACACTGAAAAGCTCATCAAATACACTCTAAAGCACGGTTATGAGGGAAGAGTCGTGGCAGTGCACGGAATATCTGTTTCTGCCCAGCCAAAGGAATATAGAGCTGATATCTACAAAAAGCTTAAAGACGCTGGTGTTGCCGTTATCGTCTGTCCATCTGCGGCTCTTTCAATGCGCCAACTTGACCAGTTTGAATCTCCGGTCCATAACTCAATTGCTAATGTGCCTGAAATGCTTGAAGCAGGGGTATTGGTGGGGTTAGGCGTTGATAACATCGCTGATTTCTATATGCCGTTTGTTGACGGTGACATGTGGACTGAAGTCAGGGTTTTGCAGGAAGCGTGCCGGCACTACGACTTTGACGCCTTAGTGGATATAGCCACAACAAACGGTAAAAAATTATTAAGCATGGGTTCACCCGACAAAAATTTATTACATAATAATTACAATATGGACATCAAGGAAACTGGTAAAAAAGCTAAATCTGTATCAGGTCTACTAACTAAAATTTAGGCGGATAAATCTATGACAAAGCTCTGGCAATCAAAATTAACGACACTACATCCTCTGGTAGAAAAATACACGGTAGGGAATGACTATATTCTTGATATGAGACTCTTACCTTTTGATATTGAAGCCTCAATGGCTCACGCGCAAGCGCTAGTGAAAATGAAGATTCTTACACCAAAAGAATTCAAGAAATTAAAGAAAGGGTTAAATGAGATCTTGTCACTCCATAAGAAAGGTAAATTTGTGATAAAGCAGTCTGATGAAGATTGCCACACAGCCATAGAAAATTATTTGACGGAGAAATACGGTATTTTAGGCAAAAAAATACATACTTGTAGGTCACGAAACGACCAAGTTTTGGTCGCAACCCGTCTTTACACAAGGAAAAAATTGAAGCAGATAAGCCATGAGCTCGTAGAAGTCCAGAAAGTATTTCTTGCTATGGCCAAAAAATATGAGTTCATGCCGATGCCGGGCTATACGCATACAAGGCGAGCCATGCCATCAAGCGTCGGCCATTGGGCATCTGCGTATGTTGAGGAGCTTATAAACGACCATATGATACTTGAGTCCGCATATAAGCTGAACGACCAAAATCCTTTAGGTGCCGCGGCGGGCTTCGGGATAAATATGCCTCTTGATAGAAAGCTTACAACAAAGCTTATGAAGTTCGGCCGTGTGCAGGTAAATACTCTGTATTGCGTAAATAGCCGCGGACCGTCGGAAAGTTATATTCTTTCCGTAATTACAAAAATTATGATGACACTAGGGCGCCTTGCAAACGAGATGATATGGTTCTCAACGCCGGAGTTCAATTTTTTTCACCTTCCTCATGAATTCACGACTGGCTCCTCAATAATGCCTCAAAAGAAGAATCCTGATGTTTTTGAGATTTTGAGAAGTAATGTGAATGTAATCGTCGCGCTTCAAAGCCAGATAAAGGATATTTCTAAAAATCTTATTTCAGGATACAACAGAGATACCCAGCTTACTAAGGAGCCATTGATAAAAGGACTTGGCATTACGAGAAGAAGCCTAGAAATTGTGGCGCTTGTAATGAAAAAAGTGACTCCGAACAAGGAAACGCTGATGAAATCAATCGCTCCAGAATTTTTAGCAGTGCATGCGGCAAATAAGCTTGTAAAAGGCGGAATGGCATTCAGAGACGCATACCAGCATGTCAAAGAAAATCTGGATAAGCTCACAGTAGAAGATCCGGTGAAGCTCATAAAGGAAATAAATTCGCTCGGAGGTCCGGGAAATTTGCGCTTAAGGGACTACAAGATAAGTAAAAAACTTTAAAATAAAATTTACCATTCAATGGAATTATAATATGTATCAGTATTCTAGTATACTAGAATACTGATACATATTATTTGAAATAAAAAACCCACCATCAGACGACAGAAGGCTCTGCCGCGTGAGGGCGGGGTGGTTTGGATTCCAAATCACGCACATGAAGTCCCACAGGATGAGGGTAGCAGATGTCGTTGACGAAAACGACAATCAACGCGTCTGCGTTCCGCTCGTTGACCCTGCCTGTGTGGTCAGCGTTGTGCATATGGGTGTTGACCCAAAGCAGTTCCATTGCTCTCGGGATGAAATTCTCGAGTCCCGCGCGAAGTTTCAGAATACCCGGGTGAAAGAGTTCCCGAGTCTTGATGACTTCGTCCACGAACGGCTCGAGGATTCTCATGATGACCTTCTCGATCAAATTTCGGCCGACGAGCTCTGGCAGAATCATCGTGAGGAAAACTTGGTTGCGGAACCTGATGGCGACTTCCCTGAGCAGGTTGGCGAATTGGCTTGGGTGCTGGAACGTGGACATGGGTGTTTCGATGTTTTGGATGTTGATGGAAGGGAGAAGCACAGCTTCTCTGACAATAACTCGGACAAAATAACAGTATAAAGACGAATTGTCAACTTAGATTGCGAATTGTTTCCCGTTTAGGTAAAATGATAAAATGCAGATGAAAAAATTTCCAGGATTTATTGATGCCCATGTGCATTTAAGAGAGCCTGGCGCTACACAAAAAGAAGATTTCAATACAGGGAGCAGAGCCGCTTTAAAAGGTGGCTTTACTTTTATAATAGATATGCCGAACAACCCGACGCCGACAATCTCAATGGAACGATTAAATGAAAAGATAAAATTGTCCACTGAAAAATCTGTCTGTGATATCGGATTTCATTTCGGGACTAATGGCAAGAATACTGCTGAATTTCTTGAGGCAGGCAACTCTTCTTATGTATATGGCCTTAAACTCTATTGCAATCACACAACCGGTGAAATGCTTATTGAGGATTTAGCGCTTTTGGAAAATGTTTTTCTTGCATGGAAATCAGATAAACCTATTTTGGTGCATGCCGAAGGTGTGCAACTGGCCGCCGGACTTGCGCTTGCGAATGTTTATGACAAAAAGATACACGTTTGTCATATTTCACAGGCAATTGAGGTTGAGTTAGTCAGACGCGCTAAAGCAAAAGGCCAGCAGGTAACTGCAGGAGTATGCCCGCACCATTTGTTTATGACAGGAGAGGCGCGGGAGAAAATGAAGGGCTATGCGGTCATGAAGCCGCCACTAGGCTCTGAAACTGACAAGGAAGCCCTCTGGCAAGGCTTAAACGACGGTACAATTGACATTGTTGAGACTGACCATGCTCCGCATACCAGAGAAGAAAAGGAAAAAAACCCACCCGCATTCGGAGTGCCTGGACTTGAGACAGCCGTTGGTCTTATGTTTAAAGCTGCTAAAGAAGGACGGATAAAAGAAGACAATGTAGTAAAATTTCTATTCATAAATCCCAAGAAAATTTTCAATATTCCAGACCAACAAGACACCTATGTAGAGCTTGATCCTAATTCCGAATATGTTGTCGGTAAGGATGGGTATGAAAGCAAGTGCGGATGGTCGCCGTTTGATGGATGGACACTTAATGGCAAAATTGAAACCGTAGTTTTCAAAGGCAAGAAAGTGTTGGAGAATGGAATGATCACCTAAACCAGAAAGGTAAATTTTATGCTTCAGAAACCATTTTACGATCCGGAAAAGTCATACGAAGAAAACTTTGAAAAAGGGCCGTTCGGTTCATTTGCAGATAACGAAGTAATAGAATTTGAAGGGGAGCCCGCATTTAATTTTTTTAACTTTAAAGTCAACTCTCCGTTCGGTATTCCTGCAGGACCGCTACTGAACGGTAAATTTGTGCAGGCCGCACTTGATAAAGGATTTGATGTTGTTACATACAAAACAGTGCGCACGAGAAAATATCCTTGCCATCCTTGGCCGAATGTGCTTTCTATAAATGTAGAAGGCGACCTAACGCTTGAAAAAGCGGCGGAAAAGCTTATTGCCGATACTAATTATCATGAGCCTCTTTCAATCACGAATTCATTCGGTGTGCCATCGTTTGAGCCGCAATTCTGGCAGAAAGATCTTTCATCAGTTGTAAAAAATACGCGCAAAGGCCAGATTGTTGTCGGCAGTTTTCAGGGGACGAAAGAGGGCGACGGCAATGTTTTGGCTTATATAGAAGATTATAGAAAGGCATCGTGGCTACTTTTGGAAACAGGTGTGCATGTGATTGAGGTAAACTTGAGCTGTCCAAATGAGGGCACCGCCAATCTTTTGTGTTACGACACAGAAAGGAGCAGACAAGTTGCCACGGCGATAAAGGAGATAGTAGGCAAGACACCTCTTATCATAAAAATTGCGTATTATAGCGATGATTCAGCTCTCAGAAATTTTGTGAAGGAGTTGGGGCCGATTGTGGACGGGATTTCAGCAATAAATACAATTCCCGCAGATATTGTAGATAAAGATGGCAAACAGGCGCTGCCTGGAAATGGAAGGCTGAAAAGCGGAGTATGTGGTCATATTATCAAGTGGGCCGGGCTTGATATGGTTAAGAGATTAAAACGGCTGCGAGATGAACTAGGATTTTCGTATACAATAATAGGAGTTGGAGGAGTCACAACGTCCAAAGATTTTAGCGAATACAGACAAAACGGCGCCGATATCGTAATGTCAGCGACAGGTTCAATGTGGAATCCTTACTTGGCAAAAGAGATAAAAGAAAATTTAAAATAAACATGACGAATGTTATAGAAATACTAAAAAAAGTAGGAGCACTGTTGCCTAATGGTCATTTTGTCGGAACAAACGGCGGTCACATTGATACTTATATAAATAAAGACATGCTTTTTCTTCATCCAGAATTGACATCCAAAGTAGGCAGACTTTTTGCTGAAAAATATAAAGATACTGATATTGATGCCGTGGTGGCGCCCGCTCTCGGGGGTATAATTCTTTCTCAATGGACCGCATATCATCTTTCAAAATTCAAAGGAAAGGAAGTGCTTGCCATTTATACAGAAAAAACTTCAGAAAAAGATCAGGTATTCACGCGAGGTTATGATGCGTTCGTAAAGGGAAAAAAAGTGCTTGTTGTTGAGGATCTTACTACAACAGGTGCATCGGTTATGAAGGTTGTAAACGCTGTAAAGAGAGCCGGAGGCGTTGTTGTAGAAATATGTGTTATGGTTAATAAAAATCCTGGAGCGGTAAATTCAAAGACTTTGGGAGTATCATTTAGTGCCCTAAGTGAATACCCAGTTTTTGTGTATGACATAAATAATTGTCCGCTTTGCAAATCTGGTGTGCCAATAAATACGAAAGTAGGCCATGGCAAGAAATTTTTAGAAGTTCACCAGCCAAAAAATAACAATGCAAAGTGAAATAACAAAAAAATATGATAAGAGAGCAGAAGCGGTTAACTCGCTTCTTTGCGTTGGTTTGGATGCGGATATTGCAAAACTTCCGAAGAAATTCAAGTCGCTTCCCAACCCTCAATTTGAATTCAATAAATGGATAATTGAGCAAACTCACGAATACGTAGCAGCATTCAAGCCGAACAGCGCTTTTTACGAGGCTAGGGGCAATCAGGGCATTAAAGAGTTAAAGATGACGATGGATTATTTAATTAAAAATCACCCTACAATTTTTACCATTCTTGATGCCAAGCGCGCAGATATCGGGAATACCAATAGCGGTTATGTTTACTCAATTTTCGATTGGCTCGGGTTTGACGCGATGACTTTGCATCCGTATCTTGGTTCTGAGGCGCTTGAGCCGTTCTTGTCCAGAAAGGACAAATGCTCTATCATTCTTGCGAAGACTTCAAATCCCGGCGCGGGAGAATTTCAGGATATAAAAATAAGTGAAAAAGAAACATTATGGGAGCATGTGGCAAACGAGGTTGTGAATAAATGGAACACGAATGGTAATTTAATGATGGTAGTCGGGGCTACATATCCAGATGATATAGCAAAGGCGAGAAAAATTGCCGGAGATATGACATTTCTTGTGCCGGGAGTTGGCGCTCAGGGAGGAGAGGTCAGGGATTTTGTGAAAAAAGGAATAAATAGCAAAGGGCGAGGACTTATAATAAATTCCGCAAGAGGTATTATTTTTTCCAGTAATCCAAAAAAGGAGGCGGAAAAACTTCGCAACGAGATAAGAGCTTTTAGCTAATAGCTTCTAGCTTTTAACACATCCAATAAAATATGAACGAATTATCAAACAAGAAAATTTTCCTAACAGCTAACAGCTACAAGCTATAAGCTCTCCATGCGTCACATCATCCACTCAAAAGATATAACACGTCAGGAAATGGAAGCACTTTTTACCGATGCCAATAAGCTTGAGAAAAATCCAATGCCGAATCTTCTACAGGGTAAAATTCTGGCGTCGCTTTTTTTTGAACCGAGCACCAGGACACGATTCTCATTTGAATGCGCCATTTATCGCCTTGGTGGTTCTATCATCACAGCGGAGAATGCAAAAGAATTTTCTTCAGCCGCGAAAGGCGAAAGTATAGAGGATACTATCAGCACAATGTGCGCTTATGCCGATGCTATCGTGATGCGTCATTATCAGGAGGGTGCGGCGTCTTCAGCGGCTAAAGTTTCGACAGTGCCTATAATAAATGCAGGCGACGGCATAAGTCAGCACCCGACTCAAACCCTTCTTGATCTCTATACTATAAAGAGGGAACATAATCAGATAGACGGAATATCAATTGTAATAGTGGGGGACTTGAGGAATGGCAGAACTGTTAAATCACTTCTCTGGGGATTATCAAAATTTAATGATGTAAGCGTAACCCTTGTTTCTCCCGAGGGCTTGCGATTACCGAAGGAAGCCGTGAATGAATTTATTGGAGCCGGACTCGAAATCAAAGAAACAGACGACTTGATTGGAACGATTGGTGACACAGATATCGTTTACCAGACAAGGATCCAAAAAGAGCGCTTTCCTGATATGGCGGAATATGAAAAATATGTCGGATGCTACCGTATTGATGTAGCGCTCGTATCTAAAATGAGAAAAAATGCACTACTTTTGCACCCTTTGCCTCGAGTTGATGAGATAGCTCCGGAAGTTGACGAACTTCCGCAGGCTGCATATTTCAAGCAAGTAAAATACGGCGTTCTTGTGCGCATGGCAGTGTTGAAATGGATCATGAGTTAAGAAAAACAATCCACCCCGCTCATGTGAAGTGGCCCTTGGCAAGGCGAAACCTGTGGCCCTTGGCAAGGCGAAACCTTGACAAATGTTTGATGCAATAAAGTTCCTCGGGGCAAAGCCCCGAGGTATTGTTGGAACTCGCTTCACTCGTTTATTACCGCGGCAGAGCCGCGGAGTATTGAACTTTGTTAGCTCCTCGGCTCGGAAATGGAAAAGAGTACTTTTCCATTTCCCTCA
>DATDXX010000057.1:0-19229 GCA_036517135.1 Minisyncoccota bacterium
CTACAGTTTGTGTCGGGCTTGCCGCATCCATGGGCGCCGTAATTCTGGCATCCGGCCAAAAAGGTAAAAGATACGCTTTGCCGAATTCTGAAATCATGATCCATCAGCCACACGGAGGAGTGGAAGGTCAGGCATCTGATATTGAAATAAGCGCTAGAAGAATTCTAAAAAATAGAGATATTTTGAATAAAATGCTTGCCAAAGCAACCGGACAAGACCTGAAAAAGATAGAGAAGGATGTAGACCGCGACTTTTTTATGGATCCTGAGGAATCCAAAAAATACGGAATAATAGATAAAGTTTTGTAGAGAAAGTGGACAGTGGAATGTAGAAAGTAGCCAGAGCCGCGCCCAAAAGGCGCGGCATTTCCTTATCTAACTACACTCCACAAGCCAATCTGGGATTGGCGTTCTACTATCTACTCTCACCCAAGAATTTGCTTTCAAAGCAAATCTGCTGTATAGTGCTTTTGTTAGCATTTAATTTTAATCCGGTCCGTTTCCTGATTTGACTTACCTTATCTTGACAGCCACACCTTGTCCTGAAGCCGATACCCCCAACATTCAACCTCAAAAGCTAAGACAAAAGAAAAAATCTAGAAGCGTACCTTACGCTTTATGTCATTAAAACTTGTATTCGCACTTCTCGCAGTCGCCGGAGCGTCGGGAATTGTGTTGGGTTATGTGCTCCGATTGCTTTTAGCTCTTTCAAAAAAGGGCACGGTTGAACACGACATCAAAAAAATGATGCTCGGTGCAGCAGAAGAAGCCAAAAAGATCACATTAAAAGCCGAACAGGAAGCGGCCGAAACTTTAAAGGGAGTTCGCGAAGAACTGAAAGAAAAAGAAGAAGACACCAAAAAAACAGAAAACCGCCTTATAGCAAAGGAGAGTCTTTTGGATAAGCGCCAGACAGATATTGATAAAGAAGTTGAGCAGATGAAAGGACGCATTGAGGAATTAAGAAACAAAAAAGAAAAAATAGATGGGATGGAGGGAGAGAAACTCAAAGAGCTCGAAAAAATCGCAAAACTTACCGAAGAAGAAGCAAAAGAAAATCTGCTTTCGTCAATGGAGACAAAATATGAGGAAGATCTCGTCGTAAGAATGAGAAAACTTGAGCTAAGCGCTGGTGAAAATCTGGAACGCAAGGCAAAAGAGATTCTCACTACCTCAATTCAGCGCCTGGCAAACTCGGTGAGCCCTGATATTTTTACCACCTCAATAAACATTCCTTCCGATGAGATCAAGGGCAAAATAATCGGCAAGGAAGGCAGGAATATTAAGGCATTTGAACGCGAAACTGGCGTTGAGGTCATTATTGACGATACCCCTGGCACCATTACCATATCCTGCTTTGACCCAGTGCGCCGTGCTATTGCGCGACTTGCCTTGGAAAACTTAATAATAGACGGGCGTATTCAGCCGGTAAAAATTGAAAAGGAGATTGAGAAAGCTAAAGGCGAGATAAATAAAATAATCAAAGAAAAGGGAGAGCAGGCTGCGCTTGAATGCGGAGTGCTAAATTTGGATCCGAGAATTCTTGCGATCTTAGGCCGTTTATATTTCCGCACGAGCTACGGCCAGAATGTTTTACAGCACTCAATTGAAATGACACATATTGCGGGAATGATTGCTGAGGAGCTCGGCGCTGATGTCGCTGTAGCTAAAGCCGGAGCGCTAGTACACGATATCGGCAAAGCGCTTGACCATGAAGTGCAAGGCACGCATGTTGAGATCGGACGAAGAATTTTGCAGAAATTCGGCGCCAATGAGGCAATCGTCAAAGCGATGGAAGCCCATCATGAGGAGTATCCTTACGAGACTCTTGAATCGAGAATTGTGCAGGCGGCAGACGCTATTTCTGGAAGCCGTCCGGGAGCGCGCAGAGATACGATTGAAAACTATTTGAAACGCTTGGGCGATCTTGAAGCGATTGCAAATGGTTTCAAGGGTGTAGAAAAGTCATATGCTCTCCAAGCAGGACGCGAAATCCGAGTATTTGTAACGCCGGCAGAAGTAACTGATCTTGAAGCGCATGATATCGCGAGAAATATTGCACAGAAAATTGAAACCGAGCTTAAATATCCGGGAGAGATCCGCGTAACTGTCATTCGCGAAAATAGAATAGTGGAAGTAGCGAGATAATCTAAATAGCTTCTCAGTTTTTGAGTTTTACAGCTAGACAGCTTATAAGGAAAAATTAAGAATTTAACCCAAAAGCAGCCCTTCCAGGCTGTTTTTGCGTGTTGATATTGTTTTTTTATTTGTTTTTCTGAAAAGCTCGTAAGCTTACAAGCTCACCAGCTCACAAGCTTCCTATGGTGTCAATATTTGCTTCCAAAAAATCCTTTGTATACAATAATGGAACATTATTATAAGGTCGTTTACTAGATTCAATAAATCAATTTATGAACAAGCAAGGAATCGTTGAAGCAGTCCACGGAATGCTTAACGGCACAAAGGTGCAAGCAGAACAAGTTGTAGATACAGTTCTTGATTCAATCGTCAAGTCGTTAAAGAAAGGCGAAGAAGTTTCAATCGCCGGACTCGGGATCTTTTCTGTAAAACAAAGAGCCGCCCGAACAGCTAGAAACCCTCGCACAGGCGAAGCGGTAAAGGTGCCGGCTACTAAGGTGCCAAAGTTTCGCGCAGCAAAGGCGTTGAAGGAAGCAGTGAAGTAGAGCTTTTAGCTACTAGCTGTTAGCTTTTAGGAAAGACAGCCAGACAAAAAATTCCGCGAGTGCGGAATTTTTTGTTATTTATCTTCTTCTTGTTTTTTCTTTTTTAACACCTCTCTTATCGATTCCTCAAATTCTTCCTGCTCTGCTGCTGTTCTCACACGCATAATTTGCTCGTCTTTTTTTTCCGGATTTTGATTATTGTCTGGCGTATTTTGTTTTGGAATTCCTTCACCCATATTTTTTCTTTCTTTGATGCGGGCACAGGGAATCGAAACTTACAGTTTCAGTACCCCGATTGGATATTTTATACCGCTTTGCTCAAAAAATATACTCAATCGGGCTTCGATTCCCGTCGCGAGCAATCTCTATTGCTTGCTCGTTCTTTCGCTGCGCTGCGGGCACAGGGAATCGAACCCTGATCTACTGCTTGGAAGGCAGTCATTCTACCATTAAACCATGCCCGCACACCAAATGATTTGGTGTGCGGGCATGCCCGTTTGCACCAAAGCACTGGAAAAACGATTCTATCACGAAAATCATTTTTCCAAAACGGCTGATATAATAAAGCTGCAATGAGCCCAACCGCCAGCAAAGAAATCACATCTTTACTTGTTTCTATAATGTCTTTTTTTGGGTGGAATGTTCCTGACTACATAAATTTTCTGCCAAAAAATATTCAGTCTCAAATTCAAATTGAAACCTCTGTTCCGTCAACAACTCAAAAAAAATCTCCAGAGACAAAATCTGAGCCGGAACGACCCAAAGTAAAATCAGAAGATCAAAAACAAAAAAAACCAGAAATTACGCTTGTCAAAGAACCTACTGAAAAACCTCTATTTCAATACATTCCTCCACAGGCCCCAGAAGTAACGAAGCCGCCGCAAACTTTTGAGCCTGCCGCTCCGTCGCCTTCCACAATTCCGCCTCCAACATCTTTGCCTGTTACCGTATCGCCTTTGCCTCTTACAATTGAAGAAAAAGTAAAGCGCTCAACCGTAAATATTCTGTGTTCAATACAAAAAGGAAATTTTATTCAAAAAATCACAGGAAGCGGCGTAGTGATAGATCCTCAGGGAGTAATTCTCACGAATGCGCATGTCGCGGAATATGTTCTTCTTGAAGAAGGGTTGCCTGAAGGAAGCGTCTCGTGTTTTATCCGCACCGGTTCGCCCGCAAAAAATTCCTACAAAGCAAAAGTTGTATACATTTCAGAAACCTGGATACAAAATAATAAAAATAACCTCTCAATGCAGACCATTACAGGCACCGGAGAGAACGACTACGCGCTTTTGGTGCTCACAGAGCGGGTATCTTTAACTGCTCCCGATGTTCCGTTAATCTATTTAGCGCCTGAAGCAAGTTATCCTGCAGTCGGACAAAATATTATCCTTGCCGGCTACCCTGCGGGATTCGGTGATGTGCGCCTTCTGGAGAGCGCTTTATATGAACTGGTAGAACCTTCGTCAATCACAAATGTGTCAAGTTTTGATGGTAATACAATTGGCGTATTTAACACTTCTCCTACTCCCCTCTCACAACACGGCTCATCAGGAGGTGCTATGGCAACCGACAAAGGAACGCTTCTCGGCATTATCGTCGCAACGACAATTGATACATATTCCGGCAAAAATAATCTCCAGGGCATCAGTCTTCCCTATATTGAAAAAAATATAAAGGCCAGTTCAGGAAAAGAGCTTGGATATTTTATAGGAAACGCTATTGAAGAAGCAAATAATTTTGAAACGCAAAAAGCTCAGGGGCTCGCATCAATTCTGATGCAATCGATGCAATAGCTTGTGAGTTAGTGAGCTGGTCAGCTTGTTAGTTTTAATGAGACTGGAATTTCCCTTACCAGCTTACAAGCTTGCTAGCTAACCAGCTTCCGTTTGTGAAACAATTAAAACAGCCCTATTGAAGTCATCCTCGGACGACATTTTGTTTCTTTTTGTGTAACCGCAGACTGCGCATTTATGTGCGAGTGTGTATTCCCCTCTTTCTTTTTCAAAAGTTATTGGTTCCATCATTCCTCCGCATTTTTCCTTTCTGTCACCCGGAAACACGTCCACATGTTTGCTCCACAGACATTTAGGGCAATGATTAGTATAGCCATTGCCGTTGACAAAATTTCCACATTTTTCGCATGTGAAACTTTCTACTTTTTTCTTAAACATTCTTTGATTTGATCCAATTTCCGACTATATCTCTATACAATTTTTTATTTTTTTCATCTTCAGTCCTGATGCTATGTCCTACATCTGCCATAAGAACATGCAGAACTTTTTCTTTATCCGAAACGGCGTCAACATAGCTCTCTACAGTTGCGTGCGGAACCATTTCGTCTTTGCCTGATTCAACAATAAGAACATCGCCGGAAAATCCATGGAGAGCTTTTAGGGCTCGTGTTTCACTCCAATCGTGTTTCGTTTTCCTCCAAGCAACCACATCAGGAAAATCCGATCCTCGAATCCCGGGTTCCTCAAAACCCTCGTCCTGATAATTTGCAGGCACCCTAAATGCAAGTTGTTTGAATTTTCTCTCTTCACTTAAAATCATGGCTAGGTATGCCCCCATACTTGTACCTACAACCGTAATATTATCTGGATCTACTCCTTCTTTTTTCGCCAAAAAATCATAAGCTGCCCTGGTGTCATCTAAAAAATCCTTTCTTGAGCATGTTGACGGATTTCCTCCCTCATCTCCATGCTCTCGCAGGTTAAAAGTAAGAGAAATGTTTCCTTCCTCTGCCAAACTCCTTGCTACATCAAAACTTTTTACTTGACTGCTTTTCCAGCCATGTACAAACAAGACAGCAGGATTTTTTTCTTTCGCCACCCTTGGATAGAACATTGTCCCGGCAAGCTCAATTTCCCCTTCAGGAATTTTTACTTCTTCAGTGCGAATTGGCGGTATCGCTTCTGCATTCAAATTTGAATCTGGCTGATTTGTCATAAATTATCTTCTATATTCCTGATCTGCTTTTATAAGCGCGGATGCGAATTTGTCTACAAGAAATGCGGCCCTATCTTCTATTTCGCTTGAGGATTTGGCAATACTATACGGAAAAATAAGTTTGAACAAGCGCGGTACGCCCCTCTCTATCGGTTTGTCTAATTGAGGCACTGTATCAATAAGTATAAAATCATTCTTATTCTTTAAATCAGCAAGTGATATTCCCTCTCCTTTGTAGACAAGGTTTTCTTTTTCCCTGTCAAAATTATAGACCCCTGCAAGAAGCGGCAGCCTCATTCGTTCTATGTCTTTGGGTGAAAAGCTTATGTGTGCAAAATTTGAATGAAGCTTGAGAGCTGTGTTGACTTTTTCAAAATTAAATTTCGCATCAATCTGAAGTTGGGTAAGCAGGTGAAAAAATTCAAACGGAGGCACTTTTGCCTCAAGAAGCGAGAGCGAGTGTAGAAGCAAAGATCCCGTAAAGCGCGGGTTGCACTCAATTGCAAAGATATCATTTAGATTTTCATCATATAAAAAATCAATGCCGAATATTCCTTTGTATCCCCCTTTGTACATATGCGCCCCCACATTCTCAATAATATTTTGCGCTTTGTCTTCTATCGCTTTACTCCAAGGATGAAAGCCCAGATCATTGCCAAAAAATATTCCGTTTTTTGGCACCCCTTGGAGAGATTCTTTTATGTCCACAAATTGCAATTGCAAGGGGCCGGAAAGCACTCCCTGCATAGTAGTACACCCGAGCATTGATACAGACTGACCCCCGACAAATCTCGTCACCACCATTTCCTCAAATTCGCCGGCACTTAAAATCTCCAGACTTTTTTTAAAATCGTCTTCTCCGTGAATAAAAAAAGTTCCCTCGTTGCCTCCTGTTTCCTTGTCTCCTCTTTGAAGTACAAAAGAATTTCCAAACTTATTTTTCAGATTTTCAAATGTTTCTTTCAAAAAATCCTGCCATTTGTATGTCGTGGAGGGCGGTGTAGAAAGTCCAAGCTCTCCTAAAAGCTTACGAAAGCTTCCTTTGTATTTAACTTGGTTGCACAAAGAAGGATCATTACCTAGAAATGGGAATCGGAGCTTTTGGAGCTCCTCCACCAAAACTTCAGTAAGAGTATAAAACATCAGATACGGTGTAGGTGAAAGTGCACGAAAAGAATTCTGGAAAAAATGATTCTTCACTAGATATCCTGTGCCATGAACACGCAAAGCAAGATCGCGATTCTTATCTTCAAGCACATAAATATTAATGAATTTCTCCAGAACATCTACATCGCTTGTCCGTATAGTAGAGTATATAGAATAATTTTTTAGAAAAAATGCTGGAATAATCCTTGTGTATGGCGTAATTCCCACAGAAAGTATTGGAGACCTGTCCATCTCTTCAAGTATTGCTTCAATGTCCGGTATTAAATACTTCCAATCTAGTGGATTGTATGGATTATTTTTCATATATTTTTCTTATGAGCCAAGTATGGCGAATTAGAAAAATAATGACCCCGCTCTATCTTTGCCTTTAATATACAGAGCGGAGCGAGGGTGAATAACCCTGCTCCTTTGGAGCAAGCGACGTAGGTATTTGTCATACTGTAGGTTAATTTTGTCATTGTGTTAGCTATGCTTTGCAAAGATAGGGCTGGGTTGATCCGTTTAATTTCTAATGGGATTCATTTAATTATTTACTATTATACATTATGAAAACAAGGTATCCTTGGAAGGATACCTTGTTAACTAAATTGGGAAACGTTTAGAGCGACTTAACCTTGCTTACCGTGACCTACGAACCTTCTGCGGGAAGCACGGGCTGGAATTCCAGACGTGCCGCCACGTCGGGACAAGGCCGCACCATGGTGGCCACGCGGTTCTGCCACTTCTTGTCGCGAGGCGCAGGCTCCCATTTGAACATCGTGGGAAGCATGGGTTCAAGCAGCGGGAATTCTCCCATGGCCGCGAGCTTGTTGCCCTTCCCGTCCTCAAGGGCCGAGAAGTGCACGAAGCACTTCGCGTAATCAAAGCAGTTGAGAAAGCCCGTCCCAACCACGAGGTTAAAGAAGCGGGTGTGGCCCCACTGCCAGCCTTTGTTCACGAGCTCCTCGGGGAGCTCGATTTCGGATGGCGCCCACTCGGCTTTCATGAATTCCGAAAGACGGGAGGATTGGCCGGTGCGGAGCGCGTGCTCCACCACCTGCGGACCCATCTTCGTCATCGTTTTGAGGTAGTCAGCCTCAGGGAATGCATCTTCGGGACGACCGGGAACGATCAGTGCCGTGGTGCCGCCATCGATTGCGAAAGGTGTGAGCGGGAGCCGAGAAGCGTTGGACTTGGTCGTCCTCACCACCTTGCCCTGGAAAAATTCCTGGACGGCGATGTGGAAGTTGGACTTGCGGGTGCTGACGGAGCACTGCAGATCCATAAACAAGCCATCCTCGCGCATGAGCACGAGGTCGACATTGTCTTGACCGGTGGCCCGCGTGTGCGGGAGGAAGCCCTTGTCTTCCTGGCTGATCCACTGCACCGGCACATCAAGCGTCGGCACAGGGACGTTTGTCACGTCAAGTTTTTGACCAGCCTTGAAGTGGAGAGCAGTGACGCCCGTCGCCAATTCCAGCTTCATGGTGAGCGGAACGGACTCCACCTGTCCTCCCAGATGGATGCGGGAGTGGAGGCTCGAGAGGCCGGTCTTCGGGTTGAAGAGCTCGAAGGTTGAGCCCAGGATAAGCCGTCCGAAGATCGGATTTTCCCAGATGATTGCCTCGGAGCCCTGACCCGATTGCCACTTCCGGTATTCCTCCGGAGTGGGAGCCAGGACAGCGCGCTTTTCTTCGCCGAGAAGCGCGATGGCGTCCTCGAGAGCTATTTTTTCACGTTGGTCACGTTGAGTTGGGTTCATATGTGGTGTTGGGTTGGATTTCGTTTTGTCTTGTGTTTCGTTTTCGAATATTTGCCTTGCTTTGCCAAAACCACTTATGGTTAGACGCAGCAAAAATGTTTTCAATTGCGGAATTGAACGCATTTTTGCTGCGTCTTTGCTCTAAACTTTTCAAAGTACTTTTACCTTACAATTATATCACAAAACAGAGATAAGTCAAATTAATTTCTGGCAAAATAGCCAATAAAAATAGGGGTAAACGGATGAAACGTCTACCCCCTTTACCATCCAAGTTATAGATCTCCGAAGTCTTTCAGAGGGACTTTGGTGTGTTTGAGCCGCACCAGAGCATCCGGCGAAGGGGTAACGGGGGACGGCTTTCGTGGCTTCGAGTATTGGGGCGTGATTTCCTTTTCGCAGGCTTTGCGCTCTTCAGCTATGATCTCCGCGGCCTTCGGATGGTTCGGATCTTCGACAACCTTCGAGCCGATTTGGTAATTACCGAAGAAGAGAGTGGTGGTTGAGACCACTTTCCCGCTCTTGTAATTGTAGTGGGCTCGCTGACCTTTAACGTAGCGGAAAGCTTGAGGCACCGTCTCTTCAAGAAACGCGAGATCCACGGCCGTAGCCATGCTCACGATCGCGAAGACGTTGCCATCACCCTCCATGTCAATGTCGAACGGAAGTCCGACTATCCACGACTCCACGCCACTTACCACGGAGAAGTTGGTGAGCTTTCGGGTCCTTCCCGTAGCACCGACGTAGCGGCCCTCAAAGTTGAGGAAGATATGTTCAACGAGGCCTACGCAAATCGCGCGGATGATGCTTTCGCGATCACCGCTTGATTTGAGCTTGCTTTCATCGAACTGCTTTGCCAGATGGCGTCGCGTCTCCTTAACCTTGAAGTAACTCTTGATGAACACCCCGTTCTCCTTCATCCACTCGCGATCCTTTCCCTCGCAAAGCTTGAATGCGGCGAGTTGGGCCAAGAGGTCCGACTCGTTTTCTCCAGCGCAGAGCTTGCGCCGCCACGGTCCTTTACGTTCCGTGATGCCTTGGGTCTCGAGGATAGCTGCGATGGTGATGACATCGTCAAGCACTCCGAGCTTTTCGGCTTCCACCACCATACGACCGTATTTGGCAGAAACATGCAGAGCGTTCACCGCTTTGCCAATCTCCGTAATGCGATCGTTTTGGTCGAGACAGCCTATGAGCTTGAGGCTCTTTTTGGCATCGGTAATTGCCTTCGGATTCGGCTGATGGAAGAACGTGAGATCTCCGGCGTCGAGGCCAACGGCCGCAAGTCGGAGCACAGTGTTATCGAGGAGGCACCGCAGAATTTCCGCCTTTGGGAATGCGAGCCGTGAGGCGTCATTCTTTGGACAGTAGTCTACGTAGAGTCCTTTTCCACACCTTCCTGTCCTTCCTCTCCTCTGCTCTGAATCAGCGAATGAGATCGGCTTTTTGAGGAGACCGTCGGAGCCGTCTTGGATTTCGTTGCGCATCTCCATACCCGTATCCACCACCGCCCTTATGTCCGGAATGGTGATGGAGGTCTGGGCGACGTTAGTCGCAATGATGCACTTAGGGACGATGTAACTCTCAAAACACGCCTTCTGGGCGTCCGGAGAACTTTCTCCGTGAAGCGGCAAGATCTTTGCCTTTACTTCTTTTGTTTTGAGCCTTTCTTCGATTTCCTGGGAGAGTTTGGATATATCTCTCTTGCCCGCAACGAAGACCAGTGTGTTGAGCTTCATCTCGAGCATCCGCACGATGTCGCCCACCATATCATTGGAGGGTACGACATCGCAGATCTCGTGAGAGCGGCCTGGCACGTTGATAATCGGAGCATCGTTGAAATACTTGGAGAGCTTGTCTGCTTCCAAGGTCGCGCTCATGAGCACGACTTTTAGATCCTTGTCTTCCGGCAGGCGTTTCTTGACGTATGCGATGAGTGTCTCGATGTTCGAGTTCCACTCGTGCACTTCATCAATTACGAGTACAGTGCCCGGCTTTCTTTTGCCGAGTAGTTCGTAGACGAGCGCGAGCCCGTCCGTGGCAAAGAGGCATCGTGTGGTTTTGCATTTTCTCTGCTCGAAAGCAGTTTGGAATCCGACCATGCCGCCGAAACGCGATCCCCATTCCTGGGCAACGCGTTCAGCGACCGTCCTGGCTGCAAGTCTGCGAGGCTGTGTGACCAGCACTTCGCATCCTTGCTGAAGTAGGTATTGGGGCACTTGCGTGCTCTTGCCTGCTCCCGTTTCGGCCACTACGATCGTGACCGAGTTTTCCTTAATTGTCTTCAGGATTTGCTTCCTGAAGTCTGCGATGGGTAGTTCATAGTTCATTAGCACAAGGGCTTGCGCCCGGTAGTAGTTCACCCCTCGCAGACGAAAAATCGTTTACGAGAAGCATTTCAGACACTTTCAGTTTTTATTTGAAAATATACAAAATGCTTCTCGTAAAATAACTTGGATTTCAAAGATCTTTTGGTGCGAATTATAGCATAATTTATACTATAAGTCAAAAAATTATTTTTAGTAGTCTTTTATAAAGACAGGAAATTTCTAAAAATATAATTGATGTGATACACTGCACAGGCAAAACGGGGCATATAGGTAGTATGAATTCTTTAGGGTCGTGTCAAGTGTCGGGGCGTAGTGTAACGGTAGCATTAATGCTTTGGGAGCATTCGGTCAGGGTTCAAATCCCTGCGCCCCGACACTTTACATGACCGGATATGCGGGGGCATATCCGTGGCCCAGAGGGATTCGGTCAACGATCCCTGCGTCCAATAATTAGCTTAACAGCTCTACAGCTTATTAGCTTTTTTAGCTTCGGTAATCAGGTATTAACTGATTTTCTATCATTTTTATTCTTGCTTTTTTACTTTGCTTGTCAATTTCAACCACACATACATCAAATTGCCAATCTGCATCAGAAAACTGCTTTTCTGAGAGAAAAACTTGAATTACCCTGCCAAGTCGTTTCAACTTGTGCTCATGAACGTTTTCCTCCGCTCCATAATTTTCACGTGTAACCTCCATACCAGCATTGTTTTCATCACTTATTTCACGTGAAACGCTCTTAACCTCAATAAAATAAAGCTTATTTTGCTTCTGGCAGACAATATCAATTTCCCCGTAGGGCTTCCAGTAATTTCTATACAGAACTAAATAGCCTCTTCTTTTTATGAACAGAGCTGCCAAATCCTCTCCTAATTTACCTATTTTATTTACGATCATAGGTATAAATTCTTAAATAAACAGTTCATATAATTTCACGTGAAACTGACAATAAGTGTTTCTTAAGAAACACTTATACTTATTTGACTTTTTGTCTCTATCATTTTCCACAATAACCTTATTTTTCATCATATTCTGGCGATTTTAGACCATAAATTGTATGTCCTTTATGAATTGTCTTTTACACATATCCACCTAGTTATCCACAGTTTTGTTATTTTTTAATGTATTTTTAGTGAATTAAAAGTTAATAAAGGACATAAAGGACATTGTTAGATGTGATCAAAAAACTTCTTTAAAGCTTTCCTTCCTTGACCGCTTTTCCACCATATTTCTCTTTTCTTGGCATCAGTGATATTTCCAAAATGTTCAGTAAATAGAAGCTTTAGTGGCCTCCTGTGCTTAGTGGACTTCACTTTGCCAGCATTGTGACAGAAAATACGCCATTTTAAATTGCTGCTGTAACCTATGTAGGTTCGGCCATCTTTCTTGCTTTGAAGACAATATACTACTGGACGACTCATTATTTTTACTAATGCGGGCCGCCTTTTAGGCGAGCCTCGCATAAAAATTTAAAAAATTTTTATGCGGGCAGGGGGAATCGAACCCCCGACTCGTCCTTGGCAAGGACGTATTCTACCACTAAACCATGCCCGCTTACCGTAAGATTCTAACATACTTGTTTTGGTCACAGATAATTTTCTGCTGAAAATTTCCGCGACCCCGCCTCGCGCCACCGCGCTCCGGCTTGCATAACCTGCCTATATCGGTTATGCACCCACCAGGACTCGAACCTGGAACGACAGTTCCGAAGACTGTTGTGATATCCATTTCACTATGGGTGCGCAACTGAAATATACCCTTAAATTATGTAAAAATCAAAAAATACAATACAATAGCTGTAAATATGGCAGGCATAAAAATTCCAAAAGAAGTTTCACGAATAACGGGTGCGCTAGAAGAGGCGGGATTTGAGGCATATCTCGTCGGGGGTTGTGTCAGAGATATTCTCTTGGACAAGACACCGAAAGATTGGGATGTGACGACCAACGCCAGACCAGAGCAAATTGTAAAGTTGTTTACTAATACTTTTTATGAAAATGATTTTGGCACTGTCGGAGTCGTCAATGAAGAGGAGAACATTGACCCTACTTTGAAAGTAATAGAAGTGACACCGTATCGGCTGGAAGGAAAGTATTCCGACAAGCGGCATCCGGATGAAGTGACATGGAGTGATAATCTCAAAGACGACCTGAAGCGACGCGACTTCACCATAAACGCGATTGCGCTCCGAGAAAAGACGGGGGAGATGGAAATTATCGACCCGCATGGCGGCAAAAAGGATTTGAAAGATAAAATCATCCGCACAGTAGGGGACCCTCATGAAAGATTTGCGGAAGACGGCTTGCGGATATTGCGCGCAGTGCGTATTGCCTCCGAGCTTGATTTTATAATTGATCCCGAAACAGAAAAGGCGATAGTAAAGCAAGGAGAACTCCTAAAAAGTATCTCCGCCGAGAGAGTGCGAGATGAATTCATCCGAATACTTATGTCAGAGAGGCCTCATGCAGGATTATTGATATGCCAGAAAACCCATATTTTGCAACACTTTTTGCACGAAATCCTAGAGGGAGTGGACTGCGGCCAAAATAGCGCGCACGCATTTGATGTGTTCACCCATCTTATGAAGACAGTGGAGCATTCTGCCAAGAAAAACTTTGCGCTCGAGGTGCGGCTAGCCGCGCTCCTGCATGATATCGGCAAACCGCCGACAAAAAGACCGTCAAAGAAAACGACAGAGCCCACTTTCTACGGCCATGATGTGGTAGGAGCGAGAATGGCGGAGAAAATCCTGACTCGGCTCAAATTCCCTAACAAAATTATTGAAAATGTGGTCAAGCTCGTGCGCTGGCATATGTTTTTCTCCGATACAGAGACGATCACGCTCTCTGCTGTGCGCCGGATGGTGCGCAATGTGGGAGAAGAAAACATCTGGAAGCTCATGGACGTGCGCACTTGCGACAGGATAGGCACAGGCAGGCCCAAAGAGAGCCCGTATCGCTTGCGCAAATATCATTCAATGATTGAAGAGGCGATGAGGAATCCGATATCCGTGGCAACTCTCAAAATCAACGGCGAAAAACTAATGGAAATCACAAAGCTTGCACCAGGGCCGAAGATAGGACAGATACTTCACATACTTTTGGAAGAAGCCATGGATGAACCGGAAAAAAATACCGAGGAGTATATGGAAAAGAAAGCCAAAGAGCTCGCAAAGCTCCCGGATAATGAGCTAAAAGCATTAGGAGACAAAGCGAGAGAGAAAAAGGAGGAAATAGAAGAAAAGGAGATAGGAGAGATACGAAAGAGACACTTTGTGGAATAGCTATTAGCTTATAGTTTTTAGCTGTTAGCTTTGAGAGAAAAAACCCTAAGTATTATAAATCTTCGTTTTAAGCTAAAAGCTAGTAGCTAACAGCTAAAAGCTCTTCAATGACAAAGACCGCTTCCGCGGCAGGGATCTTGCGATCAACGCAAGATATTGATAAAACTTGCGTTTCTTCCTGTAGACGAAAACGGTCTTATGATCCGATTTTACTCGGATAAAGGAGAAGTCTCTCAAATTTACAAGTAATTTCGAGAAAAAAGATTTTGAAGCGTGTTTCTAAAAGTTATTGCTTCTTGCGAAGCTAAGTAAAGTGCGAAATACCTTCATTACTTTTATCAAGAGAATTCTTGATTTTTTGACAGACCCTAAACGAACATTTCGCGCCATATAGATAAAAGACAGCGCTACTGCAACACATTGTATACCTTATAAAGGACATGTAAAGGACATGTGTGGATAAGCTTGCCTTGTTAAAATGTCTTAGGACATTTAATTTAGGGTGTCCTTTATAACTCTACCTTGATGGTCGCAGGGCAATGGTCTGAGCCCATCACAGAGGGCAGTATTTCCGCCTTTTTTAGTCGTTTCACGATGCTTTTACTCACGAAAAAGTAGTCAATCCTCCAGCCGACGTTTCTCGCCCTAGCATTGCTCCAATTGCTCCACCATGTGTAATTTTGGCCCTTTTTGTTGAATATCCTGAAAGTATCAACAAACCCCACATCAAGCATTTTGTCTATACCTTCGCGCTCTTCCTTAGTAAAGCCATGCTCTCCTTCGTTTTCTTCAGGCCGAGCCAAATCAATCGGCATGTGCGCCACATTGAGGTCGCCGCAGAAAATAACGGGCTTTTGCTTCTCTAGCTCCTTGCAATATGCCAGAAATGCCGGGTCCCAATGCTTGTGCCGGAGCTCCAAGCGGCTCAAATCCTCTTTAGCGTTCGGAGTATAGACATTTACGATATAGAAATCCTTGAATTCCAATGCAATGACGCGCCCCTCCGCATTCGGGTCTCCATATCCGTCGTGCCTCAGCTTAAATTTCTTGACAATATCCGCAGAAAAGTCAAGCAAGACGCTTATGGGCTTCGTTTTTGAGAATATAGCTGTGCCGCTGTAGCCCTTTTTCTTGGCCGAATTCCAATATTCCTCGTATTCCGGCAAGTCTATCTCTGCTTGGCCTTTTTCTGCTTTTGTCTCCTGCAGGCACAGTATGTCCGGCTTATATTTTTCTATAAAAGGTAAAAACAGTCCTTTTTTGTGGACCGCTCGCAAACCGTTCACATTCCATGAAATAATTTTTACACTCATACCAACATTCTATCAAATTAAAGAATTATACTTTACTCCTTTGAATGGAATTTTTTGTGTATCTCTTTTAAGTGTGCGTCAGTTACATGGGTATAAATTTGGGTTGTTGTAATATTAGCGTGTCCCAAAAGCATTTGCACGGAGCGTAAGTCGGCGCCGTTTCTCAAAAGATCAGTCGCGAACGAATGCCTAAGGACATGAGGTGTTATTTTTTTGGAAATGCCGGCTTTGGTTGCATAATATCTAACGATCCGCTCAACAGAGCGTGCAGTCAGATCAAAAAGCACTTTCGAGGTGATGTTTTTTTTCTTATCGAGATAAATTTTTATTGCTTTTTGCGCAGTGTCCGAAATAAAAACCACGCGCACTTTTTCTCCCTTGCCTCTAATTGAAAGTTCGCCTTTGGAAATATCCAGATCGGCAGGCAACCCACATAGTTCTGATACACGAAGTCCTGTAGAAAAGAAAAGTTCCAAAAAAGCTTTATCACGTAAGCGTTTTTCCTCATTTTCTTCGTCATTTGGTGCACTGAGAAGACGTTTCAATTCATCGCCGGAGATAAAATCAATCTGTCGTTCGGGAACTTTGGCAAGTTCTATAGTTTCAGCCGGTAATGTTTTGATACTTCTTTTTGCAAGATACTTTAAAAATGCGCGCAATGCAATCAAATAATAATTCTGTGTTTTTTTCTTTAGAGTATCGCTACTGGCGTGACTATTGCCTGCAGATTGTCGATTGAGCCAAAGACGATATTCACGAATCGTTTCTTCGCTGATGTTTTTGGGGTCTTTGAGCTTGGTATGAGTTAGAAAAAGGCTTAGGTATCTATCATAATTAGAAACAGTGTTTAAGCTCCGTCCTTTTTCTATCTCGGTGTGCTCTAAAAATTGACGCTTTAATGTTTCAAGATCATTCATAAAGATAGTATACCAAATATTATGTCGCACAATAATGATTATTAAACATGAATACACGTCGAATAATCACTTAAATATTGTGCAACACAGAGTGTCGTACAATATTTAAGTGATTACAATGTATGCGGTACAGTTGCAAAAATACCCTTTTGTGGTATCATTGCTTGTATGCTTACCAAGTCCAAAAAGGCAAAAGTGATCAAGGAAACACGTGTCCATGATACTGACACCGGTTCTCCTGAGGTGCAAATCGGCATTTTAACCAATCGTATTGACGAGCTCGCAAGCCATCTCAAAAAGCACAAAAAAGACAACCATTCCAGGAGGGGATTATTGCAGCTTGTAGCAATGCGGCAAACTCATCTGAAGTATCTTCAGAAGAAGGAGCCGAAGCGCTACAATTCAGTGGTCAAAAAGCTTGAACTGAAGAAAAAGTAGAAAAAGAGCTTGTGGCTTAATGCTTGAAGCTTAGGGCTTTAAGAGATAGGCCGGATTGAAAAAAGAATATTTTATAAATTTTAATTATTTTAATATATAAAGCTCTAAGCCCTAAGCTTAAAGCTATAAACTATTTATTATATGAGTGTAATCAAACATAAAGAACAGCGTGTCGGGGTCTTCATTGACACGCAAAACCTATATCACAGCGCAAAAAACCTTTACCACGCAAGGGTAAATTTCGGTGCCGTTTTAAAAGACATCGTAGCAGGGCGGAACCTTATTCGTGCTGTCGCATATGTAATAACTACGGAAGCGGGTGACGAGCGGGCATTTTTTGATGCTTTAACAAAGATCGGCATAGAAACGAAGACCAAGGACCTGCAGATATTTGCCGGTGGTGCCAAAAAAGCTGACTGGGATGTGGGACTGGCCGTTGACGCTATTAGACTGGCACCGAAACTAGATGTGGTTATCGTGGTCTCCGGTGATGGCGACTACATACCTCTCGTCGAGCATCTCCAATCGCTCGGTTGTCAGGTAGAAGCTGCATCTTTCGGTAAATCCACATCGATGAAGCTCAAAGAAGCTGTAGATGAATTCATCGATCTAGATGAAAATCCCAGGAAATATCTTATGGGGGGGAACAACGGATTTTCTCCTCGTCCTCTTCGCGGCAGAGCCCATCCGCCAGCTAGTGGAAACAGCGACATAGAAACTATGTTGAAGGAAGCGGGAGAGCAGGTCTAGAAAGCTAGCAAGCTTGTCAGGAAATGATTCCTATGCTTTAATAGGAGAGTATTATAAATCCGGTAATTTTTACTGATAGGTTTAAAGCTCTGTCGAAATTGCTTTAAATTTAAATTGTAAAAATTACTCCTTGTTTCTGGTAAAAAGCTTAAAAGCTCGCCAGCTTACAAGCTAATAAGCTTATTAAATGACTTCAAAAGAATATTCAGTGGACGTAAACGGATTTCCGCTTACTGCCATATTTTCAGACCTCGCTGAGCAGGCAGCAGGCTCCGTTATTGTTTCTTACAGGGACACGACGCTCCTTGCGACCGTATGCATGGGAAAGCGCGACAAAGATTCAGATTATTTCCCGCTTGTCGTAGACTTTGAGGAAAGATTCTACGCAGCAGGCAAAATCTTAGGCTCTCAATTTATTCGTCGAGAAGGACGACCGTCAGATGAGGCGATACTCTCTGGACGAGTTGTTGATCGAACAATACGTCCGCTTTTTGATCATCGTATTCGCCGTGATGTGCAGGTTGTTATTACCACAATTTCCCTCGGAGAAGCCGAGCCGGACACTTTGGCAGTTACAGCTGCATCGCTAGCTATCGCAACCTCAAATATTCCTTGGAATGGACCGGTTTCGGGAGTTCATATAGGAAAGATAGGCGAAAAGCTAGTTATAAATCCATCGTACGCAGATATCGCTCGCGAGGATTTTATGATGGACCTTACCGCCTGCGGCAAAGATGGAAACATTACAATGATAGAAACTTCCGCAAAGGAAATTACTAACGAAATCGCGGGTAAGGCGCTTGAGCTAGCGAGAGATGAAATTGAAAAGATTCAGGCGTGGCAAAAAAAGATCATAAAAGAGGTAGGTTGTGAAAAAATAGTTATAGAATTTGGTCCCGCACCAGCCGGAATGAAAGAATTGTTTAAACAAAAAATCTCGTCGAAGTTTCGTGATGCAATTATGAGCAAGCCCGGCAAGCATACTATATACAAAATGATGGAAGAGTGGCTTTCTCAATACTCTGAAAAGTATCCCGAGGAAAAAACTGGCCATGCAGTGGATTATTTTGAAGACGAGATAAACGATCTTGTCCATAAAGAGGCGATAGAAAAGGGCAATCGCCCCGATGGAAGAAAATTAGACGAACTGCGGCCATTATTTGCAAAAGCCGGTGGTATTTCCAAAATACTTCACGGCTCGGGAGTGTTTTATCGCGGAGGCACACATGTGTTCTCTGCGCTCACTCTCGGCGCTCCCGGCGACGCGCAAAAAATTGATACGATTGAAACAGATGGGCAGAAAAGATTCATGCATCATTACAACTTCCCTCCGTATTCTACCGGCGAGACAGGGAGAAGCGGCGGCCTCAACAGGCGATCAACCGGCCACGGATACTTGGCAGAGAAATCTCTCGTACCCGTGCTTCCCTCAAAAGAAGTTTTCCCTTACACAATACGCATCGTATCGGAATCACTCGCATCAAACGGCTCGACATCCATGGGTTCGGTTTGCGCAGCATCATTAGCACTCATGGATGGAGGTGTGCCGATATCAGGCCCTGTGGCAGGCATTGCGTCGGGATTAATGATGGAAAATGAAAACAAGTATGCGCTACTCACAGATATCCAAGGGCCGGAAGATCATCATGGCGACATGGATT
>DATDXX010000058.1:0-2667 GCA_036517135.1 Minisyncoccota bacterium
TGAATCTCAGATTCATGGCTTTGGTTTTTTGAGCGGTGGCGGTTTGGCAACGCGAATAACATCAGCCTCTACAGCGCCGCCAGCATTCTGTGTGCCGACAACGATAACGTGTTCACCTTCTTGCAGACTTCTTGTTAAGGCCTCTCTACCTTTACGGATCTTCGTGTCATCCATAATGATTATCAGCCATTGCTTCTCACCACCTCCTTTTATCAAAAAACTGCCATTCCGTGTTTCAACTATTTCTCCGGCATAATTAACTTCCGACCAATCAAAAAAAGTGCGCACCCCGCCAATTGTTACAAGGACGGCGAATACAAATATGCCGATCAACACATAAATTGCTTTTTTGGAAATTTTTCTGTTCACCATTTTATCATTTGTGTGCTATATGTCTTAGAACCTCCACAAAACAATGAAAAAATCGCTAGTTTTTCAGAAAATTTAACTTTCGTCACATAAAAACTTCTCCTTCCTTATGCGGGCGCTGGAACGATGTTAGAACCCGCAAGATTTCTGAAGTAGAAACGGCGATTGATGCGCGAGAACGCTAAAAGTCCAATAGTGTGCAGTATTCTTGAATTAGTCCGAACCCCAGTAGTAAAGCAAAGCTTACTACGGGGCACGGCGCATTTCGTCGCCGCAGGAGGCGAGGAAGTCCCCCCGCGAAAATTCGGAAAGGCGGCGGCTTGCCCCGTAGCTCCGCCGAAGGCGGATGGTATCGGGGAGCCGCACCGATAACAATTTCCAATTTTTCTTTGGCGGCATAAATTCTTTGAAAAATTAATATTCTACAATGTCAAAGGTGCAACTTTTGAACCAACAAAGATAGATAAAGGTGTGCTGGATTGATCCAATAAAATACTGACATTAATAACTTTAACATCACCCTTGTATTCTTGAGTTCCTTGATAGGTAACAAGGGCTTGGTTGTTCAAGCGATCCCAAACAACACTTGGCTCAATGCCCGACCTAAAAGATGGAAAATCTGAAGACCCTGAATTAGCACATTGAAATATTATCTCCAAATTCGTGTTAAATGTTTTCTCTGCTTGACCAAGAAAATCCTGTCGTGTGGGCAGTGAGAGTTTTTCTCCATTCTTAACTCGTAATGCTATGCCATCTTTTGTCCAATCCGGTTCTATCTTGATTAAATCACCATCATTAAAATGTTGTCCTAACCCAGAAAGTGGCGTTGGCGGAGCATATCCTTCGATAAAATCATAAAATTTACCCCAACCGAATTTTTCCGCTTGTGCCAAATCCTTATAAGTTTCTTTTAGATGTGGATTCTCTCGCGTTGTGTAGAATCCAACAATGACCGTGCTTCTTGATTCAATGTCCTTTACTACCCCTCCCTCCTGCCGTAATCGCGAAATCTCATTCTCTTTTTTAGAATCACACACAACCAATTTATTAACAGTCGATGTCGTTTGTTGAGTTGGAGAAGATTGTTTTGTAGAAATTAAGAATACACCCACACCTACCGCAATGACTACGACAAGCAAAATTATTAAAAACTTTTTTGAGATCATATGATTAAAAAATTTTCTTCCCCCAAAATTAAAATATGGTTCGATGGATTCGACAAGCTCGCCACAAGTTTGTTTTCTTATAGTGAGCTTATCTTATTATAGCAATTTCCAACGTGATGCGGGTAAGGAGAATCGAACTCCTATCTCTAGCTTGGGAAGCTAGCATACTGCCATTGTACTACACCCGCGCTATTTCTTTTCAAGCCCCGTCCCGTTCCAGCGATACGGCAAAAAATAAATCGAGACTGACGCCGAGCGCGCTTTTTCTTCAAGCCACGCGCCGTAGTCCTTTCCTGAAGCCTCAACGCGATTACGGACAACAATTTCACGAAATTGCGGCATCATAACGCGCTCTTCAAAATCACTTAGGCTCATGTTATACAATTTTGCCGCCGCTTCTTTGAGTCCGTCTGTATTTACGCCAGAGAGAACTTTATCAAGATATGTCTGCATTTCTTCTTCAACAGACTTGGCGCCGAATTCAGACGAGCTCTCTTTTATAATCTGTCGTAACACAAGCTCTTCAAGCATGGCCCGCTCTTTATCCTCATCGGATTTCGCCGGAGGGGCTCCCGTTTCTTTACGAAAAAGCTCGCCTGCTTTAATCGCCGCCGATAGATCCCGATAATAAATAGTCGAGCCGGAAACGCGGGCAACCGGAAACCAGCCAAGCCATACCACGGCCGCTCCCGATACCATAATGATAACTACAAGCGCTAGAATGATTTTCTTCATCAAAGAATATAGAGCATGTCTGAAGACCCCATTCTGACTGCGGCAGTGGATTTTTGACTGCGACTCGGAGGGTTCCTGCTCAACGTATTCCCGATACGTTTCGTCGTCCACTCCTTCGTCTCGTCTTAAAAATCCACTGCCTCGTACTCAAAAGCGGGTTTTCAGACATATTCTCATAGCAGATTGTACTAGAACCCATCTCAAAAATCCAATTTCTGTTGCAATGGCGAAAGCGATTTTTGAGATGGGTTCTACTAAGGAAAGAGGCTCCTCAAGCGTTCCCAGAAAGACATATCTGCTTTTTGAGTAGTGCTCGCCGCCTTTTCTTCATCATCAAGAACGATGAGTACATGCTCATCTGGCCGCTGTAAATTAAGACGGCTCCGAGCTTCAATCT
>DATDXX010000059.1:0-29495 GCA_036517135.1 Minisyncoccota bacterium
GTCCGGAGGCAAAGAGAGGATACAGTCGGCTATATTAGGTCTTCTTCTGGCTTTGGGTTCATATATCATTCTAAAGACTATCAATCCGGACTTGCTTAATCTCACATTTAAGCTCGATCTCTTGAAAGTGGAAGAGACTCCGGTGAGACCGCCTGGTGAGGAGACTCCGGAGCAAAGGGCGGCTTTGCAAAGATTATTGAGGGACACTAAAAATCGAACAGATATATTAGACAAAGGCATTGATGACGCCAAATTCGCTATATGGTTACAGACATTACATTATGAGGATGCAGGATACAAAACAGTAGGAGATCATTCTGTACAAAGAATAAACTACTCTTACGCTACTGATTTAAACACACCGGGCACAACCGCCATCGCTCCTATAGGAACATATAAGATAGGAGATAAAATATTTATTCAGTCTCTTTCGGGGAGAGAAGTCTCCGATCTTCAATTTAGTAATGGTATAGTTACTGTTATAGGAATAAACAACGACCCTTTTTCAGCATTAAAAGTTAACATGGGATATAAAGTACCTAGCACAAATCTGCAAAATCAGCCCTCAAATGTTATATTAAGGGAACCATCCAAATAAAATTCATGAACCGCCGCCTTATACTCATAATCACTATAATACTCATCATAATAATAGGTATGGTGTTGTATTTTGCCCTTACTAGAAATAACAGTAACCTACGAGGAGAAAGTTCTTTTTTTGGTAATCTTCTGCCATCCGGTGAAGAAAATAATTTCGCGCCTCAAGACCAAAGCAACACGCCAGAAGCGATTGGAAATGTCAGTGAAAACACCGACAATGATGGCATTTCTCGGCTTCGCCATCTAACAACAGAGCCGACTGCCGGAGACGCAATTCTCGTCAAAGAAGTTGATGTCATAAAGGATCGGGTAAAAACGAAAGAAAAGCAATATTGGGTGCGATACAGTGACAGAGCGACCGGACATATTTTTGATATAAACATCAATTCTCCGACTGCAAAGAAAATTTCAAACACCACAATCCCAAAAATTTATGAGGCAATTTTTACTCCGGACGGCAATTCTTTGATTGCAAGATTTCTTTCAGGGAATAACACAGACCAAATAATCACCTATTACATAACACTAAAGGACAGAGCACCTGCTACAACCACCGAAAAAACATCAGGCTCTGTGATTGCGCAAAATAATATAGGGGCAAAACAGGAATTAAAGGAAACCTCCGGCATTTATCTCGATCCTGATATAAGAGAGATCGCATTGTCTCCGTCGGGCACAAAAATTCTGTTACTTACTTATGCAGGCAAAGGAAGCCAGCTAATCCTTTCTGATACAAGCGGCAAAAAGCCGCGCACGGTTCTTTCACACCCCCTGCGCGAATGGCTCGTGTCTTTCCTAGGAGAAACAAAAGCGGTGCTTACAACTAAGCCATCGGGCTCGACCAACGGTTATGCATATGTTTTAGACTTGGACACAGGGACGCTTAGAAAGATAATCGGCGAGATCGCGGGACTTACCGTACTTCCGAATAAAAACAATAGCGCTTATCTTGCCGCCGGAACGCCGGACGGAACAATTAAACTTTTCGTATATTTTAATAATGAAGATGAAATCAAGATGCTTCAACTTGCTACATTTCCAGAAAAATGTGTGTGGTCAAATGTTGACAACGATATAGCATACTGCGCTGTGCCAAATGTAATTCCAAATGCTCTCTACCCTGATGTTTGGTATCAAGGAAAGGTATCGTTTACCGATAACATCTGGAAAATAAATGTGAAGTCAGGCGAAACTAACCTCGTTTCAAGTCTTTCAAGTGAGTCGGGGCAGGCGATTGACGGCGTTAACCTCCGTCTTGCATCCGATGACACCTATCTTACTTTCATAAATAAAACAGACCTCACTCTTTGGGGTCTCAATCTGAAGACCAGTTTGTAAGCTAGTTAGCTAGCGAGCTTGTGAGTTTTTAGGAATTAGAATTTTCTAATCAGCTGACCAGCTCATAAGCTGACAAGCTTCTTCTAAGATTCCTCAATGTACTTAATAATCAAGCGTCGGCTTCTGCCCTCGCCGACTGATTCTGTTTTAACGTTAGGGGCTCCTTCTAAAAAAGAATGTATAATCATCCTCTCATATGAGGTCATTGGATCCATCTCAAAATCTTTTTTAAACGCACGGGCACGATCGGCAATAATAGACGCTTTGGTTTTTAGGGCCTCGTCGCTTTTTGCGCGCATATTGTTGACATCAATAATAACTCTCGTTTCCTCTCCTAAATTTTTCGCTAATATTCTCTTCAAAAGATGAGAAAAGGCTTCAAATTTTTCATTATCACGCCCAACGAGCGCATATTCATCGCCGGATTCTATAGAAACTTTACATACATTATGATCATTGGAAACATCTACAGTAGCTCCGCCGACACCGAGTTTTTCTATAAGATCTACCACTATGGTTTTTATTTTGTCTACCATAGTGTTCTATATTAGCTGTCTTTCCTGCTGTGTCAATCAAACACAAAAAGTTTCTTGTAAAAAAGAAACTCTGTATGTTTAATCAATTTTTAAGTCCTTTGCGCCTCACAATAAGCTCTTGGAATGAAGTAAAGATATTGCGCACAGACCAATACAAAGGGAGCGCGGAAGGCAGAGTGGCGCCAATAACTCCTATTACGACGGGCAGGAAATACTTCATCTGCATCTGCATTGAATTGGCAAACTCTTCCTGCATTGTTTTTTTGTGGCCCTCCGGTGTAATCTGTTTTTTTGTATATGATGAAACGATAGCTGCTTGAATAAACTGCGTTATACCCGCGATTACCGCTAAAATGATATTTTTTTGACTCAAATCAACGATACCAAGAAATACCATATCAACACTCTCCGGGGCTTTAACAAAGGAATAAAGCGCATCTGTGTGTATTATCGGCAGACCTTTAAAAAAAACGTAGTACAGGGCAATAAGTATAGGAAACTGAATTATTATAAGGAGAATCATTGAAAAAGGATTGACTTTGTATTTTTTATACAGTGCCATGGTTTGGCGCGCTTGTTCTTCTTTGCTTTTAACTTCTTCTTTTATCTGTTTAAGTTCAGGCTCAATTTCTTTCAAAGCCAGTTGGGTCTTGATTGCTTTTTTTGAAATAGAGTAAAGCAAAACACTTACAATCAGGGTAAGCGCCACGACTGCAATTCCTGCGTCGTGGTTCGGTGATATATCAATAAGCCAAACAAGAGTGTTATAAAGGGGTCGGTAAAAAATTGTATCAAACATAATGTATTTATTGTATAGGATTAAGAATTTTTTTCAAAGCAATTTTTTTTGATAAAAATATTTTTAAAGGAAGTAACAATTTCTTTGAAGCCGGCACTTAAAAGGTCTTTTTTAATAAAGATGACGCAAAGTATAGGTTTAAGATCTTTATAAATTTCTCTCATGGCGGCACGCGCCCTTCTTTTTGCCTTATTTCTAAAAACACCTGACCCGCATTCTTTTTTAGAAATGACAAAAGCAAATTTGGATGGGAAGGAGGGGATGTGGACTATTTTCAAAGAAAAAAGCGGAGTATTGGCGGTGGAGCCATTTTTGATAGTTAATATCAATTCCTCTTTTAGGAGACGGCTTTGCCTTGCAAACATATGTCTTACACCGTGGAGAGCCTGCGTCTTCCTTTTTGCATCCTTTTTTTGAGCACTCTTTTGCCGTAAGCGGTTTTTTTACGAGAAAGAAAACCGTGAGTTCTGGCTCGTTTGCGTTTTTTCGGCTTGTATGTAAATGACATAGGAAGCATTGTATCATGAGCGTAAATTGTAGTAAATACTTATAGACAAATAATATTAGTGTGTTATGAAAATATTTCGTAGAAAGTTGTCCACACCTTATCAACATACTTATCAGATTTTTTCAAGTTCTCTCAAAAATAATGGGGGCTATAATTGGACAAGTGGATTATGAAAAAAAAGCAGAAATACTTTAAAGATAAAAACAGATGTGGAAGATTTAATTTGCCAAAATATTAACTTATAAAACTGATCGTGGATCCCGTTAGAAGCCGCGGTCGCAAACTAAAAAAAATAATATGCAACCAGATACCAGCACGAATTCTATAAAGATAATTATGCAAAGTTACGGTTTGAAGACCGCGACCTGCTTCTAACGGAGTGGAAGAAAAAACAACATTGTGGAATAAAGTGCTTGCCGATATGGAGCTTACACTCTCAAAAGCAAATTTTGTAATGTGGTTTAAGGATACCTTTATAGTAAGAATAGAGGACGGTGTGGTACAGATAGGAGTTCCAAGCGCGTTCATCAAAGAGTGGTTCGGAAATAAATATCACAAAATGATTTTTAAATCGCTTCGTGATGCTTCAGAGCATGTCCGTTCACTTGAATATGTTATCGTGAAAAATGATGCTCGTAGGGAAGTAGAAGAGGAGGAGAAAAAGAAAAAACGTTTTACTTTTCAAGAACTCCCGCTTCATGATTTATACATAAATAAAGAGGACAACCTGAACCCAAGATATACCTTCGAAAATTTTGTTGTTGGACCGTTTAACGAACTCGCTCACGCTGCGGCACAAGCAATCATAAAGAAACCTGCTTCATATAATCCTCTGTTTTTTTACGGAGACACAGGCCGTGGCAAAACTCACCTCATTCAAGCAGTTGGAAACTACCTAAAACAACAGGACTCGAATAAAAAAGTTTATTACATCACCTCTGACAAATTTCATCAGGAATTCGTCAATCTTATGCTTGAAGGGAAGATTAATACTTTCAAAGAAAAATACCGGAAATATGATGTGTTTATTATGGACGACATACAATTCCTCTCCAGAAAGGAAAAAAGCCAAGAAGAGCTTTTCCATCTTTTCAATCATCTAAGCGACAACAACAAACAAATTGTCTTTTCTTCGGATATGCACCCAAATTATATAAATGACCTTGAAGACCGTTTAAAATCAAGGTTTGTGGCCGGTATGATAGTGGATATCCAGGCACCGGATTATGAATCTCGTGCCGCCATTATCCGCAACAAGGCAAAAATGCGAAATATAGACTTGGGTCCAGATATGATTGATTATTTGGCCACAGCGGTTGAGGGTAATATCAGGGAGCTTGAAGGGATAGTGAACAACATTGCCTGTCAGGTAGAACTAAAAGGGCGACTGTTGGAGCTTATTGAATTAAAACATCTCGTAAAAGACACGGCAAAGCCGGCCAAATCAGTATCTGTAAAAGATGTTTTAAAGGCAATATCTCAATTCTACGACATTGAAGAAGCAAGTATCGTCGATAAAACACGTAAAAAAGAAGTTGTGAAGCCGCGTCAAATAGCTATGTATATTTTGCGTGAAGATTACAATATCTCGTACCCGGCGATTGGGGCGAAACTTGGTGGGCGCGACCACACCACAGTAATTCATTCATGTGACAAGGTAAAAAATGATATCAAGGGAAATAATCAGCTACTCCAGGAGGTGAATCAGATTCGAGCAATGTTGTGATCGGAGAGTAGAAAGTAGAAGACAGAGAGAAGTTGAAAAAGATGGGGATAAGATATAGGAAAGAGAGTGTATAAACAAGAGTTGTGAATAAAAAAAAATAAAAATTATTTTTACCCACAATAAGCTAACATATTATCAACAAGAGGATTGTGGAAAAGAAAAGTTTTTAATGGTTTAAAATAAAAAGAATTAATGAATTATCCACATATCCTTATAGTATAATTATTATTATTAATTCTTATGAAAATAGAAATAATAAAAGATAAATTCCTAGACGCTGTTGTTCAAGCAGAACGTGTGAGTGGTAAACATGTCTCTCTTCCAGTTTTATCTTCAGTGATCATAGAGGCTTCTGGGAGGAATGTTATAGTTAAATCAACTAATCTTGATGTTGGTGTTGAAATAACAATTCCTGCGAAAGTAGAAAAAGAGGGTATTGTTGCAATCCCAAGTTCAATAATAAAAGCTTTTCTTGGCACAGTAGATCAAGGTAAGAATGTATTTTTAGAAAATGAAGGTGTGATTTGTAGGGTTGTGGTTGGCCAGAATGAAGCTTCTTTTAACACCATATCGTCAGACGATTTTCCTGTGATACCAAAAGTGTCTTCTGGTAAAAATTTTACAATTATAGCCAAAGAATTTTTGAGCGGCTTAAGGTCAGTTCTTTGGAGCGCAGCTGTCTCAACCATCAAACCAGAGCTTTCAAGTGTTTATATCCATGAAGAAAATGATGATTTAGTATTTACAGCAACCGATTCATTCCGTTTAGCTGAAAGAAAAATAAAAGCAAAAAAAATAAGAGGATTTGATCCAATACTCATTCCTTTTAAAAATGCCTTAGAGATTGTTCACACTTTTGAATCATTTGCAGGAGAATTAGATATAAATATTTCCAAAAACCAACTTTCTATTCTTGCTGACGGAATCCATCTTTCTTCACGGGTTGTAGACGGGACTTTCCCCGACTATCGCCAGATAATTCCAAAAGAATTTCATACCGAAGCTACTATTTTAAAGCAGGATTTTTCTCAGGCGTTAAAACTATCAAGTCTTTTTTCAGATAATTTAAATCAAGTGACAATTTCTATTGATGTTCCTAAAAAAACTCTTGGAATTTTTACTAAAAATAATGAGGTAGGTGAAAGCAAACAAATAATTAAGGGAGCTATTGAAGGGGAGTCGATTTCCTTGTCTTTCAACCATCGTTATATATTTGATTGTCTCCAGTCAATTGACGGTGAGAGTATTGTGTTAAAAGTAGCTGGGGCCGGCAAACCGCTTGTGATCTCTCCGGCGTCAAACAATTCCTTCACATATCTTGTGATGTCTATGAATAGGTAAAAGAAGCTTATGAGCTTCTAAGCTAGCGAGCTTGCCAGCAATGCAAAATAATAAAAAAAGGAGAACCACTCTGATAGGTTATGGGAATGTTGGAAAGAGGCTAAAAGATCTGCTCTCCCGGAATAACATATCCATTGATCATATTGTTAGAAGCACCGGAATCTACGATGTTAAGGGTGACAAAATAGACGAAAAAGATAACTTTTGTAAATATATTGATGAGGACACAGTCGTTTTCATATCTCTCCCAAGTGTTGGGGATGGTAGCGATATATTAAATTACTATTTAAAATCACTAGAGCAAGGAGTGGGTGTGGTGACATGTGAGAAAGCAGTGCTCGCAAATAATTGGGAGCTGATGAAAAAATATAAAAACAAAATCAAGTATTCGGCGACAGTCGGGGGAGATTCTGGAATTTTAGACGCGATAAGCGACTACAAAGGAAATATTAATGAAATCAAAGCTGTGGTCAACGGGACACTTAATTATATTTCAGAAAAATTACTAGAAGGTAAGAATGTAAAAGACATTTATGAGGACGTAACCAAACACGGCTTTGCCGAACCGGGGTCAAATAGTTTTGAAGAAGTGATAAAAAACGAACTTCAGGATGTTGTATATAAAACAGTAATATTAGCCAACCACTCTTCCTTGTGTGATAAAATTATTTCACCGATAGATATTGAGATTGAACCATACAAAAATACCGGGAGATGTGCGGTCATCATAAAAAAGAATTTTATAAAAGCCGGGTTTCAGAATTTTAAAGACAGTTTCTGGTTTCCATCCGGAGTTAATAATGTTCTATCTATAAATGGAATTAAAGTCGCGGAAGGGCTAGGGTCGGGAGGTAAAATTACTGCCCGAAAAATGTTTAAAGATTACCTTGAATTATTATAATAAAATTCTATGAGAATACTTTCTTCATTTCTCGATAAATTTAAAAATCTCAAAGATCCTAAAGAAGATAGGGAGAAAATTGCCGCCATCATCTCAAAAGAATTGGGATTTGACTTAACAGCTGACATGGTCGTCCTAAAGAAAGATATTATCTTGATTCAAGCAGATAGTTATATTAAAACAGAATTATTTATAAAAAAAGAACATCTACTCGAGACGCTTCGTAAAGAAGGTTTCAAAAATATAAAGGAAGTAAGATAAGACAGCAGTTTTCTACGACCTCTAAAAACTTATAACCGAGTCTTTACTGGTTTTCTTCTTGCTTAACAAATATGAGCGTAGCCTCACTCTGTGCCCCTCCTTGGTCAATGAGGACTACTTTGACTGTGTTCTGTCCAATAACACCATGTGTATCGTCTACAGTGAAACTAAAGCCATATGGAGGGCTTGTTGAAGTGCCAATCAAGGTTCCATCTAGGAAATAATTCGCTTTTAGGATCGGTGAATTAGAAATAGTATTCAAAACAATATTAAGCACACTACCGTTGGCTACCGCAACATTGTTTTGGGGCGAAACAATTGAAACTGAGAGAGGACCGGTTTGATTTTGTGGGGGAGCTGTGGGATTTAAAACACTTCCGTAAACATTTTGAGACGCCCACAGTTGCACTGCATATTCCCAATGTGAAAATTGGGGGTCCTTTGCGGGGTTTTTTGGTAGCGGCCCCAGCGGGTCATTTTTATCAACAGTAAAAAGGATTGAATGAACTCCGTTTGGGGGTGTTATTGTTCCATCAGGATTTTGCATCGCTTCATTTCCGCGCCACTCACCTCGCAATATCGGTTTTAATTCCGACAAGTCTTTTTCTTCAGGTTTTTCAAATCGTTCATCAGGCAAGGTTTTTAAAATCTCATTCATAAACTCATGCCACATTGGTGCCACTATGTAACCAGCAACTTTTCTGTCGATCGGACTATTATCATTGTTTCCTGCCCAAGCGCCGACAGAGATCTGTGGTGTGTAACCAACAACCCACGCGTCTCTGTAATTATTTGTGGTGCCTGTTTTAGCGGCAACTTGACGGTCAGGAAAGTACAAACTAGAGCGTGCGGTAAAAACCGGAGTGCGCGCTTCATTATCAGAGAGAATATCAGATATAAGGAGAGTAGTGTCTTTCGGAAGAACTTGGTTGCCTTGATCTTCCCATTCTTCTAAAATTTTACCCTGCCTGTCCTCAATCTTTAAGATCGGAGTAGTGGGGTGTTTTACTCCTTGTGTTGCAAAAACACTGTATGCCCCCGTCATATCAAGAAGCGTTACTTCTCCGCCTCCTAAAACAAGAGACAGTCCGAATCGGGAACGGTCGGCAAGAGTCGTAATGCCCATTTTTTCTGCAAGGTCTATCGCATTATTGACGCCTACAAGATAAAGCATTTGAACTGCCGGTACATTAATTGACTGCGCCAGCGCGTTTCTTATACTTATAGGCCCTCTGAATTTCCCGTCGTAGTCGCTCGGAGAATAGCAAGGTGCCTCGCTTGAGAGATTGCTCGCATCGCATGATGCAGTAAATTGAATCGGCAGGTCAAACAGGATTGTTTCCGGGCGGTAACCCATATTAAAAGCCTGCGCATAGACAAACGGCTTGAAGCTTGAGCCCGGCTGTCTTTTCGCGGTTGCAACATTATAATTGCCGTCAACTTCTGTATCAAAGTAATCCCGGGAACCTACCATAGTAAGGATTTGACCGGTCTTTGCATCGATTGCGACAAGCGCCGCATTTGTGGCGTGGTAAAGCTTTCCATTTTCTATCGCTTTTCTTTTTACAATCTCCTCGGCTGTTTTTTGAAATTCGTAATCAAGTGTTGTTGTCACATTAAGTCCGCCTTCCGCAATCATTTTACCTCCATAGTGCTCTTCCAAATAATCCCTAATAAACATTACAAAATGGGGAGCTTTTATTCCGCCACTTACTTGTTCCCTAAAATGGACTTCTTTATTTTTTGCCTCCTCATACTCTTCATCACTTATAAAGCCGCTTTCTTTCATTTTCAAAAGCGTCAAGTTTTTTCTGTTATCAAGGTCATCTTTGTGGTTGCCGTACGGCGAATAATAAGTTGGAGACTTGGGAATTGATGCAAGGTACGCCGATTCAACGATATCCAAATCAGTCGCACTTTTGCCGAAATATACCTGGGATGCTTCTTCCACGCCGTAAATGGTTCCACCGTAAGGTGATTCGTTGAGATAAAGATTGAGTATCTGGTCTTTTGTGAGATTTTTTTCAAGCTTTACTGCCAAAAATATCTCTTTTATCTTTCTTGTAATCGTTTTTTCTCTCGTAAGAAGGGAGTTTTTAACTACTTGTTGGGTGATGGTAGATCCGCCTTGTGAGAAATCAAGCGATGCTAAATTGGCGTAAAAGGCTCGCAAAATGGCCGACAATTTTATGCCGCCATGCCGGTAAAATTCACTATCTTCAATCGCAACTGTTGCGTTTTTTATGTTAGTGGATATATTCTCAAAAGGAACTACTGTCCTTCTCATATTCTGTCCCAGATCATAAAGAAGTATAGTGCCTGTTCTGTCAAAGATTTTAGACGATTGTCCTATCAGACGCTTATCAAAGGAAGCTAGATCTGGTATTTCTATAGATGAAAACCATAAGAGTCCTCCGCCAAAAACAATAAAAACCAAAGCGATGCAGACAAAAACAATGTCGCGTAAAAGAATTTTTCTCCTTACACGCCTTTTTTTCAGGCCAATGATTTTTCTTGCAAGAAGGATAACCACATTTTCAACAATCTCTATCACTCTGACTATTTTTCTAAAAAACCTTTTCAAGAATTTAAAATTATTTGACAATGATATCACATAAACATGCACAAAAGGCGTATTGTGTGGTAAAGTAATTGCAATTGAACCAATGAAAGATACCAAAGTCAATAAAGACCATACGGAAGCATACATTGATGGCCTGCTCACCAGAAGCATACAATCAATCTATCCTTCCAAAGAGGCGTTAAAGCGTCTGCTTATATCAGGAAG
Source organism: Minisyncoccota bacterium (assembly GCA_036517135.1). Lineage (GTDB taxonomy): Bacteria > Patescibacteriota > Minisyncoccia > Phycocordibacterales > CAIRYW01 > JAQBQZ01. The sequence goes on from DATDXX010000059.1 coordinate 10,799, forward strand.
AAAACTGCGTATTTACATCGGGGCTGATGCTACCGGCCCTGATCTGCATTTAGGCCACTCTACTAACTATATTTTATTGGAAAAGTTTCGAAAACTTGGCCATGAAGTGATAGTGCTTTTCGGCGATTTCACAGCGATGATAGGGGATCCATCAGATAAGAGTGCGACAAGAGTCCCGTTGACCTCAAAAAATGTAAACGAAAATATATCTACATGGAAAAAACAACTGAAGCCTTTAGTTAATTTTTCCGCTTGGAAAAATCCGGCAAAGATTTTCAAAAATAGCAAATGGCTTTCCAAAATGTCCTTTTCTAATGTTTTAGGTCTCGCATCTAATTTTACGGTTCAGCAGATAATTGAGCGTGATATGTTTCAAGAAAGGGTAAAAGCTGAAAAACCGATTTATTTGCACGAATTTCTTTACCCAATGATGCAAGGATACGACAGTGTCGCGATGGATGTTGATATAGAAATAGGCGGCAACGACCAGACTTTTAACATGCTCGCCGGAAGGCAGCTCCAGAAAAAGTTTCGCAACAAAGAAAAGTTTGTGATCGCCACAACGCTTCTTACTAACCCTAAAACAGGAAAAAAACTTATGAGTAAAAGTGAGGGAGACTACGTTAGTTTGGAGGACAGTGCGGAGGAAATGTTCGGTAAAATCATGGCGCTTCCAGACCAAGCTATCCTTCAAATGCTCACCGATTGCACTTTTTTGTCTCTTGAAAAGATAGAAGAGATTCGGATTTCTTTGGCCTCCGGCGCAAATCCAAGAGATGCCAAAATTGTTCTTGCTAAGGAAATTGTATCGATATATCACGGACAGTACAGTGCTGAAAAAGCGGAGAAAAATTTTGCTAACACTTTTAACAAAAAAGAAATTCCCGAAGATCTGAAAGAATTACAGATAAAAAAAGGAGACACGCTTTCTCTGACTTTGCTTCGAGGCGGAGTAATATCTTCAAAGGGGGAATTCTTTCGGCTCGTCGGCGAGGGTGCAGTTACTGAACTCCAAACGGCACAAAAAATAACTGACACCAAATATATCGCAAAACCGGGAGTATATAAAATAGGCAAACATAGATTCGTCAAGCTAATAGCTAATAGCTTTAAGCTTAAAAATTATCTTTATGAATGGATCTTTCCCAAAACCATAAACCATAAACCATAAACCATAAGCTCTAAGCTAAAAGCTTTAAGCTCTCCTACTCTTCCTCATCCGCATCCCAAAGCACCTCATCAACGTCTTCATCTTCTTCATCATCTACAACAGCGGCGTCGTCTGCGGCACCCGGAGTCGCACTTTCTGCATCTTCTTTTTCTGTATCGTCCTCTAAAAACGGGTCTTTGAAATCATCGTCACTCATTTGGTTTTTTTATTTTTAATCCCGCGACTCACTTAAAATCTACGGAGGTGACTCATTTGTATCAAATCCTTTTGGCTTTGCAACTGCTTTTGGTTGTGGATAACCTAATGGTGAAAATATCTATTTTTCTATGGCAAAAAACGTTAATCCTACTGCAATTGCATCAAATTCATCGTCTATTCTGAGCCTTTTAGGGATTTGGAGAAGAAGGGGCACCATCTTTATGATTGATTTCTTGTCCGCAGAGCCGTCTCCGCAGACGGCGAGCTTTATCTGCGGGGGGGAATATTCAAATGCTTTGAGCCCTGCCTCGGCGCAGGTGGAGAGTACTGTGCCCCTAGCTTCTGATACCATCATGGCCGTCTTGTGATTTGTCGCAAGGAAAAGCTTCTCAATCGCAAGCGCTTCCGGCTTCCACTTTTCTATCACTTTTTTTATCTCCTCGCTTATCATTCCGAGCCGCTCTGCGTGAGGAAGCTCCTTTGGCGTCTTGAAGCATTCCGAAAACACATATTTTTCTTTTCCTCCCTTTTCTTTCAGGAGCACCGCAATACCAATCCTTTCATATCCCGGGTCTATAGCAAGAATACGCATTAAATGAGTTTACCCTGCTTATCTTCAGGATATTTGATATTCAAATGTGCATAGGCCTTTTCTGTGGCCGTTCGGCCGCGCGGAGTGCGCTCGAGGAATCCGATTTGCAAGAGATACGGCTCGTTGAATTCTTCTATAGTCGCTTCTTCTTCGGAAAGGGAGGCGGCGATGGTATTTAGCCCCACCGGGCCTCCATTGAATTTTTCGATAATTGTTTTTAGAATCTTTTTGTCTTGTTCATTCAGGCCCACCTTGTCTATTCCTAGTAATTTCAAGGATTCATTGACCACATCAATCGACACTTTCCTATGCTTATGCACTTGGGCGAAGTCGCGTACGCGCTTCAGGAGATAATTCGCTGTGCGCGGTGTCATCCTGCTTCTTTTCGCGATTTCCGTTTTGGCTTTTTCTTCAATCGCTACATTTAAAATTTTAGCGGAGCGGGCGATGATTTTCGCTATTTCTTCTTCATCATAAAATTCAAGTCGGAACACTCCTCCAGAAAATCGCGAGCGGAGAGGCGAAGATATGAGAGCTATGCGGGTGGTAGCGGCGATGAGTGTAAAAGGTGGGAGCTCTAGCTGTATGGTGCGCGCCGAGGGGCCCTTGCCGATGATGATATCAAGGACGCCGCTCTCCATCGCTGGGTAGAGCACTTCTTCTATCGCTTTGCTCAAACGATGTATCTCGTCAATAAATAAAATATCTCCCGAAGCCAAATTTGTGATTATGCTTGCGAGGTCGCCCACCTTTTCAATTGCGGGGCCGCTCGTCACCTTCATTTGGCTTCCCGTTTCTTTGACAATGAGATACGCAAGCGTGGTCTTACCAAGCCCTGGTGGGCCGTAGAAGAGTATGTGCTCGGGGATGTGATTGCGCTCCTTTGCGGCTTTTAGAAGGATGTGGAGGTTTTTCTTTATGGGCTCCTGGCCTACATATTCGTCCCAAAGGGTGGGACGGAGCTTCTGGTCTAGGACCTTTTCTTCACCGGCATTTTCCTTTGCCTCTTTCGCGGGTATCTTCATACTCTCTATCTTAACATTTTAGCGGAGCGGGGACTTAACCCTGTAGTAGATTTTGGCATCGTAAGGACTAAAATCCTTTACGTATGGAATAATACCAAAATTCACTACGGGGTTGACATAAAATGTAGAATATGCTACCATTGTAACACAAGTTAGTTTTTTACACACTCCACACATTTCCGTTTCGACACTATAAATCTCTAAGCAATGAGGCATTTATGCCTTTTGGTGTTGTTTAAAGGACGCTTTGGTGTACTTGTTATTTCTGAAGCTATCCTTAAAGCTGCCCCTTACTTTTTGTCTAGTACGAAAAGTATTGCTCAGAGATTTATATCGTCGAAAACTTCTTGTTTCAGTATACTCCCCATCTATTTTTTGCAATCTTCCCAAGAAATAGTTTTTAGGTTGTATTTTCGCCTCCTTATTTTGGTATTATCTGCTTTCAGTTATATATTCTTCCAATGATTAATTTTAGAAAAAGAATAATAAAGAGAGTGATCAGTTAATGATTGATGATGCCAAAATAAGAAAGTGATATAAATTTAGACTTCAGTTTTTTCACTAATAAAAGAGCCAGAGTCCGGAGTGAGGTCTATCACTCGTTCCAACTCTTCTATTGTGCTTACCGCTGACAGGACTTTTTGCACGCCGTCCTCGGCAAGGGTTAGAATATTTTGGTGATCCGCCGCTTTTGCAACTTCGCGTTCGCTTGGGTTTGAATAAACTACTTCTTCTATTTCTTTATCAATAATAATTGCCTCATAGATAGCGAGCCGTCCTTTGTATCCGGTGCCGTTGCAATTAATACATCCTTTCTCACTCGTATGATAAACAAATTCCGTCTGCAAAACATTTTCGCTTTTGCGGCGGATATTTGCCACATGGAAGCCGATAATTTTTCTTTTGCTTTCGGGAATAGGGACTTTAACTGCGCAATTCGTGCATACCCGCCTGATCAAGCGCTGTGCTATAGCAACACTGATTGCGGATGTCATTATTTTCGGATTGATGCCGAGATCTATCAACCGAGGAAAAACTCCGGAGGCATTGTTTGTGTGAAGCGTTGAAAAAACAAGGTGTCCTGTGAGCGCGGCATGGATTGCTATTTCCGCGGTCTCTGTATCTCGGATCTCACCTACTAGAATTACATCAGGGTCTTGTCTTAAAGTAGACCGGAGTCCTGTGGCGAATGTGTAGCCTTTGGCTGTTTCTACCTGCGTCTGGACGATGCCCTCCAGATGATATTCAATCGGGTCTTCAATGGTAACGACTTTTGTGCCCGGTTCATAAACTTTTTTTAGGAATGCGTAGAGGGTGGTGGTCTTGCCACTTCCTGTCGGGCCCGTGGTCAGTATCATGCCGTTGGGCTTGCTCATTTCATGCTCGAATATTTTCATAAGCTTCGGCGGGATGCCAAGATCTTCAAGTGGCGCCGCAATGGTATCAGGATTTAAGACTCGCATGACGATTGATTCGCCGTAAGCTCCCGGAAGAATTGATGTTCTTATCTCAATTTCTTTATCTTTAATGACAACACTAAATCGCCCGTCCTGCGCGGTTTCTTTTACATTCAGTTTTAATCCGGAAAGCAGTTTAATGCGCGATAGAATAAGATGGTAGGTTTCATGGTCAAATATGATGATATCCACAAGAACTCCATCAAGCCGATAACGAAGGCGTGTGGCTTTATCTTCCGGTTCAATGTGAATGTCAGATGCTTCCAAAGCGATAGCTCCTGCCATCATGATGCCGATTATTTTTGATATGCGATATACCCGTTTTACATTTATAGTATCGTCAACCAAAGTCTGGATATCATGGATAGTTTTGACTTTTAAAACCAGTGCCTGTATCTCTTCGTTTGAAATATCCAGAGAGCCGGCGGTGGTTGCCATGGCGAAAGAAAGATCTTTGTATCGCCCCCAAGCTTTTTCCAAACTTGCCATTGAAACCATATATACCGTAACCTTGTAGCCAGCTTCTTCAAGCTCTTTTATGATTTGTTTTGTCTCTTCTTTTTGAGGCGCTTGTACCGCAAGCGAAAGAAGTTTACCCACCATTTTAAACGGTGCAGTCTTGGTAGCTCTCGCTCGCTCTTCTGGTAGAAGGCGCAGAGCATCAGTATTAATAGTGACACCGGATAGATCGCCGTAATTTACTTCGTATCTTTCCGAAAGAATGCGCGCTAAATCCTCCTCCTCTTTTTTCCTTAGGACATCTACCTGTTTTTCTTCTTTTTCATCATTAAACTGGACAGTCATTCTACTAGTATAAGGTATTAAGTAGTAAGTATAAAGCGGAGTGGAGTTGACCCGGTAGTAGATTTGCTAGAAGCAAATTCACTACCGGGTTGACCTTTATCCAAAACAAGCGCAAGCTAACTTGCAGTCAACCTGTTTTTTCCAGCTATGAAAACAATCACAATCCTCCTGTTGGGGATGCTACTTTGCATCCGGTCGCTTCGAGCTCAGATAACAATCAACCCGCCTCAAGTCAGTCACAAGGCTCTCAAATCCAATCTGATCGCGATCCAGAATACGGAGATAGCCTTGAAAGACAAGAGTCTTTTCAATTCTATCACGCAGGCTCTTCTAGAGCTTGAGCACTCCGAGTTTTCCGAGCGTGCCGGCGATGCTCTTTCGACGAGCCTCCTTGAACATTACCGTCAGATCATTCGTGAAGGGAGAAGCAGTGAACCAATAGGGCTCACCCTCAGGAACGCATTTCTTGTAGTGGTGAAGCTTCGCACCGGAAAGATTGATGTCAAAAAGATAGACAAGGTCGGGCTAGCGTCTGCTCTACAATCTGTGCAGGAGATGTCAGATGTTCTCTCTGATCCATTCGGTCTTGGCGTGCTGGAGTGTCCGTTGAATTTAGTCAATGATATGAAAAATGCCGCCAGGCTTTCTCTTCTTGTCTTTCGCACGGCGAACCCCGAAACTTTTCTCGACACGAAGGAAATCAGATTTCTTATCAGGATCTCTGCGATCGCTGAAGATTGGGGCTGGCAACAAGCTTCCAAAGCGATGCTTGTAGTCGTAGCTGTAGCTTGCGGCAAGCTGGAACTCGTCAAAGAGCCTCTTGCCACCAAATGATTTATTGCCCCGAGTCACAAATTGACACGGGGTCTTTTTATTATTTATTCTCAAAGTTTTTCTGCTAAAATGGTCTTATGGTAAAAGACGGAAGAAAAACACTGGTGCTTCTGGACACGCACGCGATCATACATCGTGCCTATCACGCGCTCCCAGATTTCTCCTCAAGCAAGGGTGAGCCGACAGGGGCGCTTTACGGGCTCATGCTCATGCTTTTTAAAATCATAGAGCAATTCAAGCCGGATTATATCGCCGCATGCTTTGACCTCCCTAAGCCCACATATCGCCATGAAGCATACAAAGAATACAAGGCAGGGAGGAAAAAGACGGACGATGAGCTTGTGGCGCAGCTCATAAAATCGCGAGAAGTGTTTAAAGCACTTTCTATTCCGATGTATGATAAAGAAGGATTTGAAGCGGACGATATGCTCGGCACGATTGTAGAGAAAATGTCCGCCAAAGGCGGATCCGCCTCTGGCGGAAAGAATAATGTAAACATTATCATCGCATCGGGAGATATGGACACGATGCAGTTGGTGGATGAGAATAAAGTGAAAGTATTTACTCTTCGCAAAGGCATCAAAGACACGATTGTTTATGGAGAGAAAGAAGTGCGCGAGAGATTCGGATTTGAGCCGAAGTATCTTGTTGATTACAAGGGCTTGCGAGGCGACCCGTCAGACAATATCATCGGCATCAAAGGCATAGGAGAAAAAACTGCGACCTCGCTCATCCAAAAATTTGGCACTATAGAAAACATTTACAAAGCGATAGGGAAAAGCGACAAGAAAGCGTTCAAAGATATCGGCATAAGCGAGAGGGTGTTTGAGCTCATAAAGGAAAACAAAGAAGAGGCGCTATTTTCCAAAATGCTCGCCACAATCAGGCGCGATGCGCCGATAGATTTCAAGCTTCCAGATTCCACCTGGGCTTCGCATGTGGATGTGGCAAAGGTCAAGCAGATGCTTACAGACCTTGATTTTAGAAGCTTGGTACCGAAGGTAGAAACAATCCTTGGAGCTAGTAAGGACATAAATCCTCCTAACAAGCTAACTAGCTCACTAGCTCACCAGCTTCCTGAAGCTGACAAACTTAAGATCGCTACGTGGCTTTTGAATTCTACGATTACAAATCCGGAAGAATCAGACATTTTGATATATTCAAAGACGGGCGATATCAAAGATGCAGAAGAAAATATTAAAAAACAGATTAAAGAAAAAGGTTTGAGCTTTGTCTATGAATCCATTGAGCTCCCGCTCATTCCGATAATTAAAAAAATGCACGATGTCGGCGTTGCGATAGACGCAGAGTATTTAAAAGAGCTTGGGAAGAAATATCACAAGATGCTAAATGGAATTGAAGTAAAAATTTTCAAGCTCGCGGACAAGGAATTCAACGTAGCATCGCCCAAACAGCTAGGCGAAATCCTTTTTGACCACCTGAAGCTTGAGATAAAGAATCACAAGAAGACGGGAGGGGGAGCCAAATCCACCAAAGGGTCTGAATTAGAAAAATTACGCGACACACACCCTATAATTCCCCTTATCATGGACCATCGCGAGCTCTCGAAGCTCTTGGGCACATATATTGATCTCATACCGACTCTCATCAAAGACGACGGCAGAATCCACCCCACATTTATCCAGACGGGCGCGGCAACGGGCAGAATGGCTTCTACAGATCCCGCTGTACAAAATATACCTATAAAAACGGAGCTCGGGCGGGCCATTAGAGACGCTTTCATAGCGAAAAAAGGATTCGTACTCGTGGCTTTTGACTATTCCCAGATTGAGCTTCGTATCGCGGCGATACTTTCAGGGGACAAAAAGCTTGTGAAGATATTTGAGGGTGGTGAGGATGTGCACACTGCAGTGGCTTCTCAAGTGTTTGGTGTGTCTTTGGACAAAGTAGACAAAGAAATGCGCAGGCAGGCAAAGGTCATTAACTTTGGGATACTTTACGGTATGGGGGTCAATGCTCTCAAAGCCAATCTCGGCTCTACACGCGAAGTGGCGCAGAAATTTTATGCTGATTACTTCAAGACATTTTCTACCCTTGCGAATTATTTGGACGAAGTGAAGAAAGCCGCCGCGCGAGACGGCTTTGTGACGACGATATACGGCAGACGCAGATACTTTGAAGGCATCAAGTCCCACTTGCCATTTATCCGCGCGGCGGCAGAAAGGATGGCCATCAATGCTCCGATGCAAGGCAGCCAAGCTGATATTGTGAAGCTAGCTATGATAGAGATAGATAAGCTAATCCGTCAACCTGCCACGTTGACGGGTGAGGAAGACGCGCGACTGCTTCTCCAGATCCACGACGAGCTTATTTATGAGATAAAAGAAAATAAAGTCCGAGCTCTTGCCCCGAAAATTAAAAAAATTATGGAAGGCATATTGCCGAAAGAGAAATCAAAAGGTGTGCCAATAGTCGCCAACGCCTCCGCCGGCAAGAATTGGGGAGAGATGGAAACTATAAGCACCAAATAATTTAATTAAATAAAAAGCGCCGTACCCGAAGGTCGTGCGCATATGCTGGTCTAGTAGGAGAAGTCCACCAGCACAGTCCTGTTGTTGTATCCCTTAGGAGGAATACAGGTAATCTCGAATCGCATGCCGCCGTTTCCGGTTGGTAGATAGGAGAATTTTACTTCTCCTATCGAGAGGATTTGGAGGTCTCGCCGATCTTTTTGATGACTCCACTTGTCCGAGTACCTCCATTGTTGCTCTTTCTTCATGCCTCGGTGGAAGATGGTTAGGATGCTGTCTCTCGCAACGCCACCTCCCGAAGAGTAATCGTAGTAATAGGAAACCACAATCACTGTATCTTCGCAGACAAGCTTAATGTCGTCGATGCAAGACATTGCTCTGTTTTTCTCAAGCTGAGCAAACAAATCTTGTCTCAGGCCATGCGTGTTCTCGATCAATTCATCAATCGTTTTCATATTTTTTGTTGTTTAGGAACATTCTGTTTCGTCTTGCTCTACCACTCAGCAGAGAGACTCATCAGGCAAGATACACATCCTGCGACAGGAGGTAGATTCGCGGCTGGTTAGGCTCACGAATCTACCTTGGAAGTAGTGGGGGTTTGAGGGGCAAGCTCATCCTCACCTTTCGGCTTCTTCCTTGGCCGTGCATTGGGTCACCACAACCCTTGGGTGCTTTGTTGCCACCCCTCCAGATTCTCCGGCGCTTGTTTCGGCGTCCGGTTATCCTGGTTCTCGCTTTGTGCGAGGGGCTTTTGGCCCTAGCGAAAGGCCCGCATACCTTTTTCGCCTCTGGTGCCGACCCTAGCCCTTTGCGGGATCCTGCACCTGCATCAAGAGTTTTGTCCTGATGGCGGTGCATGATCCATTTCAATGTGCTTTGGCTGTGGGAGAGTATACTTGACAGCAAATAGATTTACATGCTAGATATTACAAATTTGTAACACTTTTCTGGGATTACAAGTAACTTGCTTGTTTTATAAGGATATGATACTATATAAATATGTAAATAATAATTACATAATTTATGAATAAGCAAAAAATACTAGAAAAAATAGGCTTAAATAAGAGTGAAAGCGCTATATATTTGGCTCTTTTAGAAGCCGGGGCGTCTAGTATTTCTGTAATTTCTGAGAAAACGAACATCCATAGACCGATAATTTACAAAGCAATACCGAATCTCTTAGAAAAAAGGCTCATTACAGAGACCAAAAGGGGTAAAAATAGCTTTTATTTAGCAGAGCCACCAAATAGGCTAGAATCCATATTTGAAGATTTGAAGGCTGATTTCTTTGAAATATTGCCGGAGCTTGAAGATTCATATATAAGCAATAGCAAGAAGTTGAAGGTACGATTTCTGGAAGGCAAAGACGGTACAAAACGAGTATTTGATGATGTGGTGAGAAGCTTAAAGAGAGATGACACTTTCTACCGCATAAGTTCAAACAAAGATGGTAAAGAAAAACGAGATAAATATGTTCCAAGAAGCTATAGCAAGATACGAGATTTAAAGAAGCTCCAACGGCTGGTAATCACAAACGAGCAGACCGCCGCAAATAAGGCTCAAAGCATAGATAGATTTATAAAAGTCATGCCTAATGATTTTGGTGCTTTTGAGCACAATGTGACGCAAATCATCTACGGCGACAGGGTGGCTTTTATAGATTATAATTCAGATACGGCACTCATCATAGAAAGTCGGGCGATAGCGAATTTCCAAAAGAATGTTTTCGAGGTGTTTTATAAAAAGCTTTGATATATAAGGAAAATCCCTGATGTTGCTAATATTTAAATAATTGTTCCCTATCTCCAAAAAAAGCTCAGATAATTTTACTCCCGTTTCTTAATATTAATTGGTCCGTTACTAACTAAACTTTCTCGTTGTTTTTCTAAGCTTTCGATTATCGCTCCTATTGTCATATCGTCATTTTCCTTAGGATAAAGTTTACTTCCGATTATGGACATTTCAGTTAAATGATCTGTACCCTCACCACTTCCGAAAATATGTTCAAGTTCACTTTTAGGACTACTATAATGTTCCTCACGTTCAAATGTAAAACGCCTAATATCTTCCAATTTCTTATCTGAAGGAAGCCGTTTTAATAATTTCAAAGCTCTATCAATCTTATGTCTAAATTTATCCGCTTCTTCTAAACTATTTTTATACTTTTCTCTTCTGTCCATTGCCTCCAACATTTCTGATGGAGTATGTTTATTATAATTTTCATTATTTTCCATAATAGTTTGATTATACTCCCATCAGCATTGTCAAGCAACTATAACTGAATTAGCTTTAGTATACTTTGTAGTGTATGAAACCTGCTATATACTTCAACCAATGATTTATTTTTATTATGGAGGAGATAGAGAGAAAGTGCGGGCGAAGGCCGGGGGGACTTTTGAGGCGCTACAAAAAAAGAAGCCGGATGCGAGCTTTGTGGCTTTTGATGCGGAGAATTTGACCAAAGCTGATTTAGAGATAATTACGGGCTCGCAGGGATTGTTTGAAAAGAAGATTGTGGCGAAGCTTGCGAATGTTTTAGATAACGAGGAATTACAAGATGACATTTTGAAAAATCTGCCGCTGATGAAAACAAGCGAGAATATTATCGTCTGGTCGGAGGGCAAGGTAAATAAAGAGCCGCTTGAGAAAATAAAAAATCATGCGGAGAAGACGGAAGAATTTTCGTTGCAAGAAGGATTCAAACAAAAAGAATTCAGTATTTTCTTTTTGGCAGATGCGCTCGGTGAGAAAGACAAGAAAAGATTTTGGGCTCTGCTTGTGGAGGCGTTCCGCCGGGGCAAGGTAGTAGAAGAAATCCACGGCACACTCTTTTGGCAATTAAAGACCATCTTGCTTGCCAAGAGGACGAAGACGGCGGAGGAAGCAGGCATAAATCCATTTCCATATTCAAAAGCGCGCTCTTTTGCCAAAAATTGGGAGGAAAGCGAGCTCAAACAATCCATCTCTCATCTTGTAGATATGTATCACAAAGCACATCGGGGCGAGCTTGATTTTGAAATTTCTCTGGAGAAATTCGCGCTTTCCATTTAAGGATATCTGATATACTTTCTGTATGGATGCATTCCGGGTCAAGTTCATCAACAAGACGATTCAAGGGCTCTTGCTTTTTCTTTTCACTATGAATGTTGGAGCTGGCTTGTATATGCCGTTTCTCGCGATATTCGTGACAAAAAACATTGCTGGGGCGACTCTTGCCACAGTGGGGCTCTTGCTTGCGCTTGCCGCAATTACGAAATCTATCATCCAGCTTCCGCTTGCCAAATGGCTGGATTCTCGCGCCGGGGAGAAGGATGATTATTATGTGATACTTTTTGGCACCTCGCTTGTGACTATATATCTTTTTGGCTTTCTTTTTGTTCATTCTGTGGGCGGTCTTGCGCTTCTGCAGATTATCGTCGGTGTGGGAGATGCGATGATATTTTCCGCTTATTACGCCGTCTTCTCGCATCATATCGACAAAGATTCCGAAGGTTTCGAGTGGAGCATGCTCTCTGTCGGCGGGCTGACGATATCCGTGGCTATAGGGACTTTCTTGGGAGGAGTGGTGGCCGGAAAGTTTGGGTTTGAGACCTTGTTCATATCCGCAGGTCTTATAAACACCACAGCGATTATATTTTTGCTTTTGCTTTACCCTCACATGAACATTATGCGCAAACCGCATCACTACAAGACGGTGGTGCATCAGGATAGAAAGCCCAGAGTATAAAATAGACAAAAGACCTTAATCCGCCCAGTAGGAATCGAACCTACGACCCTCTGCTTAAAAGGCAGGTGCTCTACCGACTGAGCTATGGGCGGAAATGCATGGCCAAATATAACGAAAAAAAACAAGATTGTCTATTCGAGATTTGCTTACAAGCTTACTAGCTCACAAGCTGACCCGCTTATTACAGCGGCAGATCCATTGCATAAAATCCTGCGCCGGAGATGATGAGGGATACGAAAATGAAGAAAAGGATTATGTAGATGTGAATATCGCGCGGAGGGAAGCTCTCGCCATGATTCTTTACAAATATTGCCGTAAGGCACACTATCGCAAAAGCGATGGACACAATTTGCGTGGCGAAGCCCATCATAAGAAGGATGCCTGCGGTGAGGTCTATTATTGCCGTACCCGTGGCGAAGAGGGATACGGGCCGAAGGCCGTTCCTATCAAAAAAATCAAATCTATTCCACCACTCGCTCGTGAGACCTTTGTAGCCAAATGATACGAAGTACGCTCCTGCCACGAAGCGCAAGATGAAAGGGGAAAGAAGGCCCCAACTCAAAAGATATGGAAAAGTGTTTTGCATAATCAAATGCTACAATTATTTTATGAAAAAGCAAGCCAAAGGGAATATAGCTGTGGTCCTGGACAATATCAGAAGCAAGCAGAATGTGGGCTCTATATTTCGCACATCCGATTGCGCCGGCGTCAATAAAATCTACCTTTGCGGCACGACGCCATGCCCGACCGATAGATTTGGGAAAGAAGTGAAAGAGATTTCTAAGACGGCTCTCGGCGCGCAGATGTTGATTCCGTGGGAATATGCGAAAAGCACAATCACAATTTTAAAAAAAATGAAAAAAGAAAAATTTCAAATTATTGCCATAGAGCAAAGCAAAAACTCTATTGACTACAGAAAAGTGAAGCCAAAAAATCCCTGTGCATTTGTGGTGGGGAACGAAGTAGAGGGCATCAAAAAATCTACGCTAAAACTTTGTGATATCATCGCTGAAATCTCGATGCACGGAGCAAAAGAATCTCTTAATGTCTCAGTGGCTTTTGGCGCGGCAATATTTAGAATTTTGAATTATTGAAACAAGTGATATAGTAGAGGTGATGAAAGAATTCTTTTTGACCTTTATAGCGGTCTTAATTGGCGGTCTTTTGGGAGAAGTCCCACCAATCAAACGCTTCTTCGATAAGATCGAAAAAAAAGTGAAGCAAACACTCCAAAATGCAGCACAGCGAGCTGGCCGACTCTAAAGGCCAGCCATTTTTATTTGTATTAATCACTGTATCAAGACTTTTCTCTTTACAATCGCGCCGAATCTTATATCAGTATTCTAGTATACTAGAATACTGATATAGGAAATATGATCTCAAAACAAAAGTTGCTATCAACAATAGTTATTTCATCCCTAATTCTTTTAAAAATTCTTGAAGTTCGGCGCCTTTTATTCTGCGCAGGGTATTTTCGGGAAGTTTGCCGAGAGCGATGTTCATAATACGAATACGCACCAAATCTCGAACTTCATTTCGCATCGATTCTACCATTCTCCTCACTTGTCTTTTTTTACCCTCGGTAAGGGTGATGCTAAATTTACGTGGGCTAAGCACATTCACTAAACAAGGCTTTGTTTTGTAAGTTGCTTTGCTATATTCCTCTCTTATCACAACACCCCTTTCTATTGTTTCTGCAAAATTTTCTTGGAGTTTTTCTTTTGTCTCCACTATGTATTCCTTTTCATGATTTTCTTCTGGATTTAGGAGTTTGCCCGTAATCCGGCCATCATTTGTAAGGATCATAAGCCCATGCGAATCTTTATCCAGCCGTCCAAGAGGGAATACCCTTGCGCCTTCCGTCTTACCCTTTATCATCTGCGCGACATCTTTTTCATCTCCTTTGGCGGAGTGAGATAAGACGCCTTTTGGCTTGTTGTAAGCAAAATATATTGGAGCTATATCTCGCGAGTCGCTTTTGACTGTTATTTTGTCATTTTCTTTGACATCGTCGCCAAGGATCGCAACGCGCCCGTTTATCAAAACTCTTTTTTGTTTTACAAGCTCGTCAGCCTTGCGACGAGACGCGATTTGCTTTACCGCTAGATATTTATTGATGCGCATAAAATATCAATTTTGATCAAACATCTGCACTAGATATTCATTAATGTCGCGCTGATCAATATCATAGAAGTGTTTGCCTTCAGTTCGCAGATGTGAGGCAAGCGAAACACCGACAAATCTCCAGTGCCAAGGCTCAAATATGTAATATTTATTATTTGCCGGGTAGGAAAGAGTGAAGCCGAATTTGTACGCGTTATTCACAAGCCACAAATATTCTTTGGTATTTTCAAAACCATTCAATGCGCCGCCGACAGTTGGTGTTGTGAAATCTACTGTAGTACCGAGCTGATGCTCGGAATACCCTTGATCAGCGGAGAATTTATTTGCAGCAGTCGTGCCGAATGTCGTTTTATAGCTTGTCTTTAGAGATGACTGAGTACCGAATGAACGATATGCCGAAGCTATAAATAAATCCATACCTTCTGATTTTGCCTTTCCAAGAAGTATTGTGAGAAAAGGGTATGCCTTACCGTGGAATTCAAGGGTTCGGGTTTTTTCGAATAAGTATGCATTATCCATTGGCACAAGTGCTTCAGGAATGTAATTTTCACTCAAGAAGTACACTTTTGAATATTTTTCAAGCAACTGTTTGTCGGTCTTTGCGTATTTCTCTAGGATATCAAGGGTGCTGTTTAAATTGCCGATCTGTCCCTCAAGCTGTTTGCTTCCTTGCCTTTCTCCTTCAATCACTTTTTCGAGATGGGTATTTTCTTGTGCTTTATCGGAAAGTGCTTTATTCCACACCAAGGTCATTTTTTTTAGATTCGCTTCGCCTCTAATATTTGCTTCTTCAGACGCGATATATATGGAAGTGATATAGCTAAAAGATACAGCAATAATTGCAAGGCCAATAAAACTTAATATAATTTCTTTGGTTATTTGTTTTGTAAACGGTTCCTTCATTTTTGGATCTATTAGCTTACTTCTGATGTTTGTTGCAGAAATGTGTGCTTCGAGCGCCTATTATCGTGCGGAGAATTATACCATTACAACCTTTCTTACTGCACTTTTCTCCGGTTTTTCTGTAGGCGCGATGTTTTTCCTGAAAACATCCACGCTCACCCAAAAGATTTCGATAATCACTCATTGAATCTCCGCCAAAATCAATCCCTGCTTTTAGAACTGTTTTCATCGCCTTATACATTTTTTTAAACTCTGCAGGCCTTATACTCTTTACCTTACGCGTAGGCAAAACGTCGGCGCGCCAGAGGAGCTCATCGGAATAAATATTGCCAATGCCGGAAATGAGCGATTGTTCAATAAGTGCTTGTTTTATTTTCATATTAGGACGTAGTGTAAGGCGAGAAAGGAATTTTTCATTTGTAAAATTTTCTGCCAAGGGCTCCGGTCCTAATTTTTCCAAATGAGTAGTCTTTTCGATATCTTTTTCTCTTATGTGCGTAATTTTTGCAAATCGGCGCACATCGGAAAGTGCCAGATATTTTTTGTTTGAGAGTGAAAATACAAGTCTGATGTGGCGATTGAACGAATCTGTCAATGCTTTTGGCGAAACACCCTTCCACGGATCTTTTTTGTCGCTCTTTTCAAAAACATAATTACCATATAAAAGATGCCCGGTCATTTTCATATGAATAAGGATCGTCGAACCGTTAGAAAGAGTTATAATCACGTTCTTCGCCACTCTTCGCGCGCCTATTATTTTTTTGCCGACGATTTCTTTTTTGAAATATTCAAAGTACTTTGGATTCTTGATGTTATCTTTACCTATGTGATAGGCACTGTTGTAATTTGTCCATACAGCAGTGATTTTTAACCCTTTCAAATAATTATTTAAGCCGTTTACTGTTATTTGGACCTCAGGAAGTTCGGGCATGAAAAGAAGCTAGTTAGCTGGTAAGCTTGGGAGCTAGTAAAAAAGTAATAAAAAAGTAATCAACGGCCTAAAATTTTCAGCGCGCGTTTGATACGCTCGTTGGTGGAAGCTGCGTCAGTTGCCCCTTTTAGCGCTTCGCGTGCATCAGAATGAGAAAAACCGAGCGATTTGAGCGCATCTAGCGCATCCACCTCTTCTTTTAGTCCAATGCCTTCGCTTTTTGCTCCTACTTTGTCCTTAAGTTCAAGCACGATCTTATCCGCGATTTTTTTACCCACGCCGGAGACTTTTACCAAGTGTGCGGTTTCGCCTGAAGATATCGCTCTTTTTAAAGCACTTACCGTCGTCACATTTAATATACCGAGAGCTGTGCGCGGGCCGATGCCGGATATGGATATAAGAAGCTCAAAGAAATCCAATTCATCTTTTGTGGCAAAGCCGTAAAGATCCGATGCGTCCTCGCGTATTGCATGATAAATCCAAAGAGATCTTTCTACTCCAGACGGTCCGCTTCCAATTGTCTCAAATGTAGCAAACACTTTGTAGCCCACGCCAGCCACATCAAGCACTAGGTATTTCACACCATTATGTACCACTTTACCTTTAAGGTGGGCGATCATGCGACTTATTATACAGCGTTTTGCAATTTTAGGAGGCATCTGTTAGAGTGTCACCTATGCCAATCACATCATCCGCTAAAAAAGCCCTGCGTGGCTCAATAAGAAAGCAGATTTTTAATGTGCGCCGAAAAAAGGCAATTGAAAATATTCTACACGACATCAAAAAGCTTTTGAAAGAAAAAAAGATAAAGGAAGCGCAAGCGCTCCTTCCAAAAGCGTATCAGGCGTATGACAAGGCTGTCAAAGAGAAGACGCTCTACAAAAACACCGCATCGCGCAAGAAATCTCGTCTCTCAGCTCTCATTAAAAGATCAAAATAAAAATTGCGATAAATGCCGTTCCGCCAAAGGCGGAACGGCATTTTGTTTTGTGCTTTTTTATGATAACTTTGTCTTGCCCTCTCGTCGTTCAATGGATAGGATGCGACCTTGCGGAGGTTGTGATGTTGGTTCGATTCCAACCGAGAGGATTTTATGAAATAAAATACGTGAGAAAAAGCGCGGGGTGCTTTTGTGTTGGAATCGAAGCCCGATTGAGCATTCGTCAAAGACGAATCTAATCGGGGTACTGATCCTGTAAGGATCGAATTTCCAACCGAGAGGATTTAAAACCCCAAATACTCCATAAACCGCAAAGACATCGGCTCGTCTGTTTTTTCTTCAGGAATATAATCCAAAAGAAAATTTCGGACAGTATCTGCGTTTACATAATCTGTCTCTATTGTAATCACAATGACTGGGTTTACTAATTTTTCAGTTTTAAGAATAAGCCGAGGTGGAGCGTATTTGTATTCCGCAACCCAAAATGATCTAAATCCAGTATGCGGATACATGGTGTTGTTCATAAGCAGGCCCTTTTCATTTAGCTCGTAATCCATAAGTCGAGGTTCTTTGTTGGCAGTAAAAAGAAGTATGGCACCCGCAAGAATGATAAAAATACCGAACAGGACATTATCATAGATGAAACATACGACAGCGACTGAAACAATAATAATTCCCACAGCCCAGAACCAGTCTGCGGTTTTTTCTTTGTATTCAAATTCATATCCTGACCAGCGAATCCGATTTTGCATATACGATTATTTTATCACCTATAGAAATAAAGAGAAATACAAGATTTACCGGAGCGCCATGAGTCAGAAACTTTCACCGCATTGCGGGACGAGGCTTTTCGGTCCTATAATCTAAACTCTACCTCAAACGGATACATTCCCATTCCACATGAGCCCTGGAGAGTCGCGACTTTCTGGCTACCAATGTCAATGTCAGTTGTGCCTGATTGAGGAAGCATTTTGCTTATATTCATATCAGGTATTCGGACAGATGAAGAGCAGTCAAAAGTGCCACTTGTGTTAAATCGCAAGATGGTGGGGATACCCGCCTTTGCAGTGCTTTTTCTGGGCTGATATCCTCCTTTGGCGCGTATTTCAACAATTTGCTTTCCATCTACAACTGAAACATTGTTTACATTCTCTAATTCAATATCGCTATTATTTCTTGTAAGCATAAAAGCTCCTCCAATGAGCGCTACCGCGAGGATGATTGATATGATTGTTGCTTTCATAAAAAGATTGTAGCAGAAATCCCTTTAAAAATTAAATACGGGCGGAATGAGCCCGATAACGACCAAGCTGTTGATGAGGTTGAAGAGCGCAAACATGACGACGATAAGCCCGGCCGATTTGAAGAAAATACTTGCTTCTTTGCGATTGTGAATCGAAAAGGAGCTGAAGCTCACCAGAGCCAAGACCGGCAATGTGCCCAAAGCGAAAACGAGCATAGTGAGGCCGCCTTCAAGAAAATTCCCTGTAGAGAGAGTG
>DATDXX010000060.1:0-11241 GCA_036517135.1 Minisyncoccota bacterium
GTTTGCTATGAAGCCGCCGGTAAAGTATGAAAGTCCTGTAGTGGTAGCATTTCCGATCATCAAATTTGAAATTGTTGAGGAAGCGGCATTGACCATGAGTGCCCCTGAAACAGAGAGAGCGGTAGTAGAAGCATAAGGGAAGGTGGATGCAGTGGTGGAGGTAGCGGTAAAATAGGGAGAGGTCAGGACTCCGTAAGAAAGTAATGTGCCGTTAAAGACGCCGTTGCCTGCTACTGAAAGCGTTGTGTAAGGAGATGTGGTGCCCACACCTACATTTCCTGCTGTGGTAGCAAAGTAAGCAGAGCCGGATGAAGAAAGAGCGGTGGTAGAAGCGTAAGAAGCAGTGAGCTTGCCGATTGTTTCGTCAAAAGTGAAAAGCGATGAGCCGCCAAATGCTCCTCCGTCATTGTATTGGACATATGTGTCCGAGCCGCCGGGGCTTGAGGTGATGCCGAGAGACGATGTGGCTGTGAGGGTGTATCCGCTCAAGGCATTGCCGACAAGCATCTGGCCGTATGCTGGAGCAGCAGTCAGTCCTGTACCTCCATAAAGCACTCCGATAGATGTGGTGGCGGTGATGGCTCCGGCATTGGCTTGGAGAGGGCCGTCACCTGATGACAGAGCAAGGGTTCCTGTGAAAGTGCCGGTAAATGTGCCGGAGCCGCCAGTAGCAGTATTAGAAACGGTTGTGACGGAAGGTCCTGCAAATCCTCCGAATCGGGGAACAGAAGCCATCTGGTTTTGTACAAGTACGGATGTAAGAGAGAGAATCTCTGTTTTTAATGATGCAAGAGATGCGAGCATTTCTTCTTTAGTCAGTCCGGGTGTCGATATGATGCGCTCTATGGTGGTGCGGGCAGATTCTCTTTGCGAATTGGAAAGATCCGGAGACAGCGGGATAACAGCGACAGTAGATGTCGCTTTATCTTGCAGCTGATTTGCTCCAAAATAAATAGTCGCGGTGTTTTTAGGTAAGAACAGCGGAACAAGAGGATCAGATATGGCGTCTATGATTTTATTCCATACATCACCTAGTCCCGCGATGGAGTTTTTGGCGCTGTAATCTAACTCGGAATTTGAAATTTTGGCGTCGTCAGATGTTTCTGGAGAGAAAAATGATATTGCTTCATGTCCAAAATTGCCTAGCGCATCTGTGGCATTTGCGGCAAGATTCTGCGCTCCGGAAAAAGCAGATGAAACTTTAATAAAACCTTCTCCCCACAATTCTCCCGTCTTTTGAAGCGCTCCAATTTCTGACTGAATGAAAAAATCTCCCGGTGAGGCAATGATGTCTATTGCCTCTCCAAAAATAGAAAATATGTTTTTATTGGAATTTGTATTATCTGCCGATTCAAGAGTAAGCGGAGCAGAAGATTTTTTTACCGATGCTAAATGACCCGTCGTATCTTTATTTTGCGGTGCAAAAAATCCTTTGATAGAAACAACAGAAGATGCAACCTCATCATAACCGTCATTCCAAGCAAGTCCTGTCAGCGTTATGTTATGCGCGTAAGAATCAAGCATCGCATTGCCAAACGCTTCTCCCCCTCTTGCCAAAACATCAGCTCCCTTCAAAGCAAAAACTCCTATATCAAAGTAAACATCAAAAGTGCGTTCAAAAAGCGGTTTGTAGAAATCTTTTGTACTCCCAAATGCGCCTGCAACACTTGATTTTGCGAAAGAAAAGACACTACCAAAACCGCTACTTTGTGAAGAAGCGTCTCTAGAAATGGCGCTTGTTTTAACCGGTAAAAGTGTAAGTGACAAGCACAGCAAAACAAAAAACATTCTGCGGCCGTGGTGCGACATTTCCTCATCATTGTATCACAAAAATAAGCCTTTAATTGTCAAAAAAAATGTTGATAACTATATGCCTTGTAATCCAAATTTGAGTCAGCGACAACAACTAGACTTTGTTAGTACTTGGAGGTTGAACCTCCAAGTTAATCAATGAGCAAATTTCTCATTTCTTTTTCTTGGTTTTTTCTGCGTATAATGTCTTTTAAGCTACTCTTCGCAAAACGAGTATAATCCTTCCTATGGCGGTATTGTTTCAACACAATGCTTTTTTCACAAATATCCTCATTTGTTGCCATCAGATACTCAGGCCAGCTAGACAAGCTTCGGCTCTCTGTGGAGTTTCCACCTCCAAATTGATTGTTCAAATTCACATACGCACTCACATGAAGGAGCTGTGTGTTGTTCTCAACATGGACGGATTTGAATCTGCCTTGAAATAAAGACCCGCTCCTTTTATACTTTTCATTAAAAGCATAAGTATATCCTCCGATCCTTTTCATGAGCTCACTTATGCCACCGTCAACTTTCTGCTCAACTACTAAATGATAATGGTTAGGATTGAGGCAATAGCAAATAAATTCTACAAGTCGATTTTTTTTGTTTCGATTATAGAATTCTATGCACTTGGAGGTTGAACCTCCAAGTTCGCCCGCCATATCTAATTCAAAGGATTTTTCATATAAGCTTCCGATAGGTTTGATAGAATTAAAAAGCATCATACCTTGAAAAAATCTTTCCAGATCAAATTCATCTTTGAAAATATTCTGCTTGTCTACCCCTCTGTTAAATAGGTGATATATTTCTCCGTTCACAAAAGGGACTTTTCTATTTGCCATGCAAACATCTTAACACTTGGAGGTTGAACCTCCAAGTGTCTTATTTTGTGAGGATATCTCCCCCTCGTTTTGTAACGACAATGGTGTGCTCAAAGTGAGCGCTTCGCGAGCCATCCGCTGTCACTGCAGTGTATTCGTCGTTAAGAAATCTGGTTTTGCTTTTACCCTCATTTAACATCGGCTCGATTGCCAAAACCATTCCAGATTTGAGCTCAACGCCCTTCCCTTTCATTCTAAAATTCGGCACGAATGGGTCCTCGTGCTGACTGTGTCCGACTCCGTGGCCTCCCAAATCTTCTGCAGGATTTAATTTGTATTTCTTTGCAACTTTTTCTATAGCATTCCCTATGTCTCCGGTGGTCGCGCCCGGCTTTGCCGCAGAAATTGCCGCGTCAAGGGCTTCGCGCGTCGCCTTCAAAAGTTTTTTGCCATTAGCATCAATTGCACCAACGCCCACCGTAATCGCGGCATCAGTAAACATTCCTTCAAATTCAATGCCAGAATCGAGCGATACGATGTCGCCTTCTTTCAGAATCTTCGGACTTTCATTCGGTATGCCGTGCACAATCTCGTCGTTCACAGATACACAGAGCGCAGCAGGATACGGCCTGCGTGCGCCCTTAGGCGTGTAATTTAAAAATGCAGGCTTCGCTCCTGCATCCTCAATTTTTTTCCTTGCGAGCTTCTCCAAATAATTAGTAGATACTCCTTCGCGCACCTCACTCGCAAGCTCTCTTAAAATACGCGCAAGAATCGTTCCTCCTTTGCGCAAGACTTCAATCTGCTGTTTTGTTTTGATAGTTATCATGGGAAGTGAGTAGAATGTTGACCACTTCGCTAGTAGAGTGTGATAAAAATAATTTTTAGAGTTTTACTTTCTACTCTCCACTTTCTACCTTCTCTCTAGAGCCCGAGTGCTTTCTTGATATCCTTATGCACAGCTTCCACCGTTTGCTCACCGTTTATTGCATGAAAAAATGCTTTGTCATCAGCTTGATAAGCCTTTACTACTTTAAAAATATGGTTTTCAAACCAATACATTCTCTTTTCAATTGCACTCTTCGCGTCATCAACTCTGTTTTCGAGATTCGCACGTTTGAGAAGCTTGTCTAACGCCCACTGCTTTGAGACATTGAGAAATATCACATGCGGCTTTTCAAATTCATACACTTTCTTCTCTCCGTAAAAATAAAAAAGTGTGTCGAAGATTGCCTTTTCCGCGAGCGTTCTAGGCGAGCCGTCGACTATCATATGACTGCCTTTTTTATAGTCGCGAACGATTGCATTTGTCCACAACATGGAAGCAATAAATGACGGAGCAAAGTCTCCATTGTCAACGATGTTTCTAGTCTCCGAAGCCGTATAAGTATCGCCTGAAATAAGTTTTCTGAACTCCTCTCCAGTTGATACATAAAATATCCTGTTCTTAGGATCAATTTTGTTTAGGTGTTTGGACAATAGATCAGCTTGTGTTCCCTTTCCACAGCCACTTCTTCCCAAAAAAACAAAAAGTTGGGGTTTCATGCCTCTAATATTCTCTCATTGATACCTGCGCGTCAATCTTTTTCACAAGGTCAAGAATCACAGACACAGCGATAAGAAGCGCAGTACCTCCGACAGCGACAGAAGTGATATTGGTCAGAGACTGGACGATAAGCGGCAGAACCGCGATGAATCCCAAGAAAAGCGCGCCGACAAGCGTGATGCGGGTCAAGACCTTGCCGATGTATTCGGACGTGGAAGGTCCGGGACGCACACCCGGAATGAAAGCGCCGTTTTTCTGCAGATTGTCCGCTATCTGATGCGGGTCAAAGGTAACGGCGGTGTAGAAATAAGTGAAGACGAACACGAGTAAGAAATAAAATATGGCGTAGACCCAGCCGTTAGCAACAAAAGAGAGTAGCGTGTCGGCAATATCTTTAATACTTTGGCTCGAAACAGCGCCTTTGATGAGATTTAAAATAAGCTGAGGAAAAAGCAGAAGCGAAAGTGCGAAAATAATCGGAATAACTCCAGCCTGATTCAGACGTAGGGGCAGATAAGTGGAAATACCGCCGTAGACACGATTGCCTCTGACGCGTTTGGCATAAGTGATAGGAATCGGCCTCTCTGCTTCGGTTATATAAACAACCGCATACACGATCACTAGCGCAACTGCAAGGAAGAACGCATAGGAAGGAAGCTTGCTTTGGTCAAATGTAAAAATAATCTGTGAGATCTCGCGAGGAAGCGCCGCCACGATACCACCAAAGATGATAAGTGATACGCCGTTTCCAATGCCAAATTCTGTGATAAGCTCGCCCATCCACATAAGAAGAATTGAGCCGGTAGTAACGACCAAGACATTCACAATCAAGCTAAAACTTGTAAGATCCGCAACTATCCCTTGTTTTTGTAGAAGTACAATGAAAGCGAATGCTTGAAGAAGCGAGAGCGGCACAGAAAGCCATCTTGAGTATTGGCTGAATTTTTTCCGTCCAGCTTCCCCTTCCTCCTGATACATCGCCTTAAGTTTAGGAGACATCATTGTAAGAAGCTGCATTATGATCGATGCAGTGATATATGGTCCTACTCCAAGCATTACGATAGAAAGATTGGCAAGGCCTCCGCCGGAAAATATATTCAAAAGCCCGAAAAATTGATTGCTTCCAAAAAATTGCGCGAGGCGCACTTCGTCAATCCCGGGAATCGGAACAGAGGCAAGCAGCCGGAATAACAGAAGAATGGCAAAAGTCATCAGTATGCGCTTTCGGAGCACGTTGTCGGCAAGCACCAGTTTGAGTTTTGAAAAAATACTTTCCATATGTTAGTCGTGAGTAGTGAGCGGTGAGCGGTGAGTATGTTTTTTGTCCTCATTACCCATCACTTTTGGCTCATCACTTTTAATCTTGCCTCCGACCTTTTCTATAACATCTTTTACGCTTTGAGAAACTTTAATGCCGGAAACTGTGATTTTTTTTGAAAATTTTAATCCTTTGTTGTCGCCGACAATCTTTACTCTTGGATATTTACCCTTATATGTCGGAACAATACAGGCTTTAACAAGCGCACTAATGTTTATTTCTGCCCCGTCCTGAAAAACTTTTTCAAGCATCTCTAAGGATACAACAACCGGTTTGTCCTGAATAGAACGAAAAGCATAACCACGAAGCTTTGGAAGTCTTTTTATTGTATCGCGAATCTCAGGGCGAATTTTGTGTCCTGCTCTGGCTTTCTGGCCTTTAGTTCCGCGGCCAGAGGTCTTGCCCCTTTTTCCACCGCGTCCAATTTGGACATGCTTTTTATTTTTTGTTTTTCTTTTTAGTTGATGAAACTGCATAGTAGTAGAGGTGGTTAGCTGGTTAGCTGGTTAGCTGGTTTGGTCTGTCCTGACAAGCTCACAAGCTTAACAGCTTTCAAGCTCATTAATGCTTTGATGGTGGCGCGTGCGGCGTTTAATTTATTTTTTGATGGCGAGCGAAGTTTTGCATTAACGTCTTTAAGTCCAGCAAGTTCAATAACATCCCTGACCGCGCTCCCCGCAATAATACCTTTACCCTTTGCCGGCTGGATATGCACAATCGCACTTTTAAATTTTGTAAAAACTTCGTGAGGAATGGACATTGAGTCCGTCGTCTTTACGATAATGGAATTTTTTCTCGCGTCTCTTGCCGCCTTATCTATTGCAAGCGAGGTGTCTCCTCCCTTGCCGGTGCCGACTCCAACAACACCTTTATGATTACCTACTACCATCGCCACAGAAAAGCTGAAACGCCTGCCTCCTGCAGAAACGCGAGTCACGCGCCTAAGCGAAAGCATTCTTTGGTCAAATTCAGGCTTTGCTCTGGGCGGTCTTTTTGGCCTGCGCTCATTTTTCATTTGACGCCTATTGCCTCTATCCTGAGTGCGTTCAGGAATCTTTGCTTCCTTAGAAGGCGTGTCTGCAATAACAACCTCTTCTGTTGGAGGTGCCTCTTTAATCTCTGTTTCGTCTACTTGTTTTATTTCTGGAGCCATAATGTTTAATTACAAATTTTAAAATTTAAGTCCGGATTCGCGAGCTGCATCCGCGAGTGCCTTAACTAGACCTGTATAAATGTATCCTCCTCGATCAAAAACAACCTTTGTGATTTTCTTGTCCTTGGCTTTCTCGGCAATATTCTTTCCTACGCCTACAGCTTGAGCAGTCTTACCTTTTCCTTTAATTTTCATGCCGTGAGAAAAAACAAGCGTTGTGCCTTTTTCATCATCAATAATTTGCGCCGAAATGTACTTATTTGATTTAAAAATAGAAAGCCGAGGCATTGTGTGCGTGCCAAAAACTTTCGCGCGAATCCTTCGCCTTCTAACTTGTCTTTTCATTGTTTTTTGAGATTTCATATACTAGCTGTTAGCTATTAGCTTTCAGCTGTCAGCTTTCAGAATTCCCTAAAAGCTAGAAGCTAAAAATTAGAAGCTTTTTAAACTGTTTTCTTACCTTGCTTCATAATGACATGTTCACCGAGATAGCGGATACCTTTGCCTTTGTATGGTTCAGGTTTTTTTAGATCACGAATTGATGCCGTAAAAGCGCCTACATTGTCTTTGTTTGTCCCACTCACTGTAATTATGCCTTTATCAATCATTACTGTAAGACCGGCGGGAATTTTGACATTTAAAGGATGAGAAAATCCGAGAGAAAAAACAATTTCATTTCCTTTTACCTCGCCTTTAAATCCTATGCCCTGTATCTCAAGCTTTTTCTCAAATCCGCGGGTTACGCCTTCTATCATATTTACAATATGCGAAGCGTATGTGCCCCAAAGAGGACTTAGCTCATCTCCTACTTTTAAAAGGGAGACAGAGAGAACGGAACCTTCTTTTGAAACGACGAGGCGGCTGTCTATCTCGCGCGATATTTCGCCTTTGGGTCCTTTGACTTTTACAATAGACCCGTCGATAGCCACTTCTACGCCTGCTGGGATTTCTATTTGTTTTTTACCTATGCGTGACATACATATTTTTCTTACTCGCCCTCTAAAATTTTCTAATCTTTATAGTAAACATTTTATTTTTAATCAATTGAAAATTTTTTACGGTAAACAAAGCCATTACCATATCTTAAACAATACCTCACCTCCGACTTTAAGCTTTCTTGCTTCTGTATCAGAAACAATTCCTTTTGGGGTTGATAGCACAAGCATACCGTAACCGCTTCTGACCGGCCGAATGTTCTTGGCTGCTGTATAAACTCGCCGGGAAAGTTTGGATATTCGCTCTACTCCTTCTATTTTTGGTTTTTTTTCTTCATCGTAAGCTATCTCAATATCAATGAACTTAATGGCCTTTTCGCCTACATGCAGTAAATCTGAATGTGAAGCAAGCTGTGCTTTTTTTGAAAAGGATTTTATGTAACCTTCTTTTTCCAAAAGAGTCAAAATAGAAGAAGTCAGATTTGAATTCGGTGCAGAAATACTCTCTTTGCCCGCATTTCCGGCATTTTTTATCTTGATTATTAAATTAGCAATCGTATCCTTTACCATGATGATTTCTTTATGCCCGGGATCATGCCCTCATTTGCAAGCTCGCGAAAGCAAATACGACAAAGATCAAAATCCCTCATATAACCGCGCTTTCTTCCACATTTGAAGCAACGCCTAACGACCCGACTTTTGAATTTCGGCTTTTTTTTGGAACGCGCTATTGTGGATGTTTTGGCCATTTGTAGTATTGGGGTTTTACTTGCAGTATTTGAGATATCTACCCTTGGCCTATGCTCGCATACTATAGCTAGCACTATACCGCATCTCAAACTTGCCTATAAAACAAAAAAGCTCAAAGGAGCTTGTAGGGACATATTAGCAAAGCGAGAGTGCAGTGTCAAATACCCTTGCATAATCTTATAATATGTGCTACACTTAATCTTAATCTGCTCCTTCCAAACCAAAAGGAGCGAAATCTCAACAAACCATGAACACGTTTTTCACTGCTGTATCAGAAAATCCCATCGCGACGACGCTAGTGGGGGTGGCAATCTTCATCGCCGTTATGGTCAAGATTCTGTGGGTCCACAGAATCTAAATTTGGAAATCGTGCGAGGGGGCTAGTAGCAACACTACAGCCTCTTTTTTATTTGACTTTTTTTGTATAAATGCAATACTGAGTCAGTCAATAGCATCTCTCGGCAGGGGCCTCACCTCTCAGAATACATGCAAAGCGAAGCTCCCGTCGAGGGATGCGTAGTTCTTTACAACTACGGTTTCGGAGAGTCGCTCCGGAATCATTCAAGCGCCCTTCAAGATTTTCTACAATGAAAATTTTAAGTGCCATTGGTTTTGGGATTGGCCTAATAATCCTCAAAATCATTATGCCAGATGTATTTTCTGGGCTAGAACACACCCTCGTCAAGTTCTTCTTGGTGTTACAAGAAATAATGGGAAAGTTCCCAGATAGTGCGGGCCAAACCGCATCCATTCTGCCCCACGCAGTATTTCCAAAGTAACACCACATAAAGGCGCCCTCACAGGCGCCTTTTGCATTATCATAATGGTGTCAAGATTGATTTGTTAATTGAGTTCCTGTAATTTCCTGAGCGCAATTCCAACGGCAACGGCAAAATCAAGTCCAGCTTGTTTTAAAAGGTCAGAAAGAAACGCCGGCGCGTCTACTTTGCCGAAAGGGTTACCTAATACTACTTCCGTTTCAAAGCGTGATCGTGCGATATCAAAAAAACCCTGCATCGCTACTCCGCCGCCCGTCAAATATACCTTTGCAATGCTTTTATTGTGCTTTTTTTGGTATGCAAGTATGAGCGCCCCTGCTTCTGAGAAAATATAATCAAGAGTGAGCGATACAATATCGTAAACGCTTTTTTGGTCGGAGACACTTCCCTCTCCGAGGTTGCGTTTTATCTTTTCCGCTTTTTCAATCGTAACTTGGAGCCCTTTGGAAATGCTTATTGTGATATCCTGCGAGCCTTTGTTTATTATATGGGATTCTTTTACAACCCCTCTTTCAGAAATATAAATCTTTGTGGCGACTGCTCCCATATCAAAAATCGCAACCGGCGCTATCTCATGCTCCACAAGCGCGCGAATTGCCGCAAACATTTCTATCTCAAAAAAACTGGTGCGCAAACCCGCGCTCTGCACGATAGAATTGTATCCTTGCAGAACTTCGTTGTGTATTGATACCAGAAGCACTTCGGTCTTGTCTTGGCGTGTCGGCTTTTTTGCTTCTGATTCAGGATCAAAGTCAAATGCTTTTTCTTCCTCTCGCGGAATTACCCACCAGTCGAGAGTCACTTCTGAGATCGGTACAGGGATAAACTTCCGTGCCTCTATCGGAATCATGTCCTTTAACTTATCTTCAGAAAAGGCCGGCATCTCAATCAAGGTAACCAAGCTGGACCGGAGCGGTATAGAAACGCCAGAGTTTACAGTTGTCACATTTGACTCGCGCAAAAGATCCTTGATCGCCTCGCTTAATTTGTCGGAAGATAAATTAGTCGCTTGCCCGATAGCGAGATTGGCGTATGGGCCTAAAGCGAGCGAGCCATAGGTTTTGAGCACTGCCCGACCGCGCACCTTAGAAAGTTGGACCACTTTTATCGCAGATGAACCTATATCAATACCAATAACATTTGTATCTCCTTTTCCAAAAAAGTTTTTAAAAGGATTATCCATTTTTTAGTTACAGTGTATAGTATACCACAATAATGGGGTCATTTTTAAAGAACTTTGTCCACCTTTTCAAGCTTTTCTTTGAGCTTGCCTTTACCAATGATGATCCCAGAAGAGCACATCTCAAAAACATGAATCATGGTTCATGGAGGATGATTGCCGAACTCCAAAAGCAAAGTGATGGCGTTCTCTTTATTTTTGCTTACGAAAATAAAGCTGTAAAGGACGCTATTTCACTAATAAAAAATAAAAACGACCAGAGCTTAGCAAAAAT
This sequence comes from Minisyncoccota bacterium, assembly GCA_036517135.1. Classification (GTDB taxonomy): domain Bacteria; phylum Patescibacteriota; class Minisyncoccia; order Phycocordibacterales; family CAIRYW01; genus JAQBQZ01. The sequence continues at coordinate 10,551 of DATDXX010000060.1, forward strand.
ACTTGTAGAAATCCTCTCCGATTTTTTACTTGAAGAATTATCGGAGCGCGTAATAATGGAGAATTTTGAAAATCCAGCAGTTGTCGCGATACCTGCCACTTCAAAAAAGAAAAACCGCCGTGGATTCAATCCTAGCGAACTTTTAGCGAAAACGCTTAGCGAAACGATGTCTCATATTTCCTTTCTTCCCAATATACTGATAAAAATAAGAGAAACTCTTCCTCAAAAAGAATTGTCGCGAAGCAAGCGCCTAACCAATGTAAAGAATTCAATGATTGTGGACCCAAAATATGCCGACACAGTTGCCGATAGATGTATAATCGTCATTGATGATGTCACGACCACCGGAGCGACTTTTTCCGAGGCAAGGCGCGCGCTTCATGAAGCGCGCGCCAAAAAAATTCTCTGTATTGCGCTCGCGCACTAAAATTATTTCTGGCTTCCGAGCGCTACTTTAATGCCTAATGCCACTCCAAGAGCGATAACCACACCAATTTTTCGTGAATGACTGACGCTGTTTTTAGTTACAACAATAAAGTTCCTCGGGGCAGAGCCCCGAGGTATTGTTGGAACTCGCTTCACTCGTTTATTACCGCGGCAGAGCCGCGGAGTATTGAACTTTGTTAGCTCCTCGGCTCGGAAATGGAAAAGAGTACTTTTCCATTTCCCTCGCTCTACGTCGCCAATAAAA
>DATDXX010000061.1:0-9777 GCA_036517135.1 Minisyncoccota bacterium
TGAACCGACCATTCGCATTAGATGCGGTGGGAGATTATCGGACAAAAGCTACTCTGGGGATAACAGGCTGGTTGCGCCTAAGCGTCCATAGCGACGGCGCAGTTCGGCACCTCGATGTCGGCTCATCATATCCTGGGGGTGTAGAAGCTCCCAAGGGTTTGGCTGTTCGCCAATTAAAATGATACGCGAGCTGGGTTCAGACCGTTCAAGTTGGAAGGTAGAAAGTAGAAGGTAGAAAGTAGTGAATAAATAATTTTCCTACTCTCCACTTTCCACTCTCGACTTTCTCGCGTGGACAGTCTGAATCCCACGAGAAAAAATTTGGGTTTCAAAAAACTTAAACTGTTATAGAGATTAAAACCAAAACATACATTATATATGTATGTGTATTCACGGCGGCCATAAGAAGCAATTTTTATGTGCACAAGTTAACTAAATCGGTAGAACCCTTTTTTTTGAGGGCAATGCCGAGGAGTTGCAATAGCTTCTAGCTATTAGCTGCTAGCTGTTAGGAATTTCCTAAAAGCTAAAAGCTAAAAGCTAACAGCTGTTTCAGATCCGTAGAGACTATACGTTAACTATCCGAGTATTCGGATAAAGACATAGTCCGAACCTTACAGTAATGTAAGAGCTTGATTAATTTTAAGCTAACAGCTCTAAGCTATAAGCTGTCCATAAGCGTGAGACAGGTTGGTCTCCTATCTACTGCAGGCGTTGATTCTTGAGAAGATTTGGTTCCAGTACGAGAGGACCGAACTGAACTGACCTCTGGTCTGTCGGCTGTCACGCCAGTGGCATTGCCGAGTAGCTATGTCGGGAATGGATAAGCTCTGAAAGCATCTAAGAGCGAAGCCACCTTCAAGATTAGGAATCGTTTGAGACTCGTAGGAGATGACTACGTTGATAGGCGCCAGGTGTAAGTGGAGCAATCCATTGAGCCGAGGCGTACTAATGTTCGAATTCCTATTAGGAAATGTGAATATCACAATGTTTAGTAATATACAGGCTGCTCTTTTTTATATCAAAAAATTTTGATATAAAAAAGAGCAGCCAAACTGCTTTACGCTTTTTGAAAAAATAATCTTACCCCGTAGTGAGCTTGCTCTACTACTGGGGTTGAAATCCGAGATGTGGAGAAGTCCTCGTTTTTCCTGGTTGCGCCACACCCACGGCCTTGCGGGGCTGGAAAACAGGTTGATTAGGCAACTTCTTCATGGTCCTCTGGTCTAAAGATAACGTCGGGTATCCTCGATGTAAGACGCTCACAGGCCGTTTTAGTCACGGTTGGGGTGAGAAATTGCAGGGTTAAATCCCCTGCGGGACTGTAACTTTTAGAGTAATTTCCTTAAAAAGGGGACGGTGGCGGACGGGTAAAAGGGTGCTTTTTGTGCTCGGAGTCCGAAAGTCTGGTTGGGAGCCGTTTGGCACCTACGCCTAAGGTAGGAGTCATTATCCTACTGATATGCGGGTTCAACTCCCGTCCGTCCTACCTTTTGGAAAATGTTCTTTTTCTCCTGTAGCTCAATTGGTAGAGCAAGAGGTTTGCACCTTCAGTATGGAGGTTCAACCCCTCTCGGGAGAACGAAGCGCGAATATTACATTCGCGCCCACATCTCGGGTTTCAAGCAAAATATTGAATGTTTAGTGTTGGTGATTTATCGCTGTGGTCTCGCCTTACAGGCGCAGTACACCTTTTCGATTTTTCTTTCGCAAAGCTCATAAAAATCTGAAAAGGTCTTGCGCTTGGGTCCCAACCCAAGCTCACCTGTTATCATTCCGAACAAAGAAAGGACCGCACAGAAAAATTGTTTAATGTTATGTTTTGGTGGTTTGACGCCGGGGCCACACCTGTTCTCATTCCGAACACAGAAGTTAAGCCCGGTAGTACCGATGATACTCCATGGAGGGGAAAGTAGGTAACCGCCAAAACATAGTATTAAAATAGAAAATCCGCTCGAAAGGCGGATTTTTATGTATAATTATTGCATGAAGCTACATATCATAATGCATGAAAGCTTTGAGTCTCCTGCGGCTATAGAAATATGGGCAAAAAACAAAGACCACAACATAACCTATACAAAATTATATAGCGGAGACACTTTTCCTAAAGAGTGTGATTTTGATTTTCTTGTCATTATGGGAGGACCTCAATCTCCTGCGACGACGCTCGAAGAATGTCCACATTTCGATACACAAAAAGAAATTGCTTTTATAATACATGCCATCGAGCAAGACAAGATCTTGCTTGGTGTATGTCTCGGTGCACAATTTATTGGTGAAGCACTGGGTGCTAAATTTGATCATAGTCCTAATCGAGAAATTGGCGTTTTCCCAGTTAATCTTACAGATGACGGAAAGCAAGATCCAATATTCTCCGCATTTCCGGAGAAATTTATGGTTGGTCATTGGCACGGGGATATGCCAGGACTTACAGCCGCATCCAAAGTGCTCGCAACGAGCGAGGGTTGCCCAAGGCAGATAATTCGATATACACCGAATATATATGGATTCCAGTGTCATTTTGAGTTTACTCCAGAAGCTATTGAGGGGATGATAAGTAATAATACACGTGAGCTAGAGCAATATAAAGATTTACCTTATATTAAGACGGCAGAGCAATTGCGTAGGTATAATTATGATGAAATGAACACACTCCTCTTTAATTTTCTGGATAATATTACTGAGAGATAGGCGGATTTTTGTGTTTTCCATCTCGCGAGATATACTATACGGGATGAACTGGGGCACAGAGAAAAAGACTTTATACATCAGCGGAGTAGTTATAATTCTCCTCGTTGTTATCGGCGTGCCGGTGTATTTCAAATATTTCAACCGGGCGCCGAGCTGTTTTGACCAAAAATTGAATCAAGATGAAAAGGGTATTGATTGCGGTGGGGTCTGTGCACTGCTTTGTCCTGATGAGTCTCGTCCACCAATTGTGTCATTCCAGCGCTTATATAAAGTAAATCTCGGTTCTTACACTGCACTTGCACTAGTTGAAAATTCTAATCAGGCGGTCTTCTCCCGCAAGCTTGATTATGTTTTTAAGATCTACGATAAAAAAAATGTTCTTTTGTTTGAGGTGCCCGGTACCACTTTTATTCCGCCCGCGAGAGTTTTTCCTATTTTTGCTTCGCCTATACTAACCGGTAACCGTGAGGCGGCGCAAGCTATTTTTGAGATTACCAGTCCGTCTATTCCATGGGAGAAGGGGACATTCAACGAACCGGATGTTTCTGTTTCCAATGTTACAAATGAAGTTGTTGATACAAGATCGCGTATCGGAGCAGATATAATCAATAATGAAGTATATCCGATAAAAAATATTCCCGCTGTGGCGATAGTATACGATGAGATGGGTAACGCCAAAGAAGCATCAGCAACTGTGATTGATTATATCTCTCCCAAAGGAAGTACTCACATAACTTTTACTTGGAACCAATCATTTACTTTTAAGATTTCCAAGATCAATATTATTCCAAGGCCAAAACCTAGAGAATGGGCGGAGTAGTGAAAAATGGCATCATTTGCTTCGCCATCTTTTGGTTATATTTGCAATCTAAAATTCGTTTTAACATTATGAGACTTTACTCTAAAAAACAACTATCAGTTCCTGATCTCGCAAATAGACCCAGTAGTGAAAGTTGGCAGCCATATAATGTTTTTTTATTCTCATCTTTAATCATATGCCAACTTCTACTACTGGGTAGATGGCAATGCCATTTTCTACTACTGGGTAGGACCACTAGAAATCCTAAATGACGCGAAAACTATCACGCGCGATATTTTCCATTGACTGGGGCATTGTTGGGTCGCTTATTCCCCTCATTGCTGGAGGGCTTATGACGATGTATTCCTTTTCCGGCAATGAAGATTTTTTTTACCGCCAGATAATCTGGGTGACCGTTTCTTTCGGTGTTTTTTTTATCTTAAGTTTTATTGATTTCAGATTTTTACGCAAGACGGGGCCGGTAGTTGCCGTTTTCCTTGCGGCGCTCGCTGGTCTTTTTGCGGTACTACTCATCGGACATACTGTAAAAGGTGCCAAAAGCTGGATTAGCTTAGGGCCAATCTCATTTCAGCCGGCAGACTTTGCAAAACTTGCTCTTATCATTGTTCTTGCCAAGTATTTTTCAAAACGACATGTTGAAATAGGAAACATCAGACACATAGTAGTTTCGGGACTCTATGCTTTTATTTTTTTCTTTTTGGTTATGCTCCAGCCGGACTTAGGGCTTGGCATCATTATTTTCGCGGTCTGGTTTGGGATGATACTCATGGCCGGTATTTCCAAAAAACACCTTTTTGCCGTGATTGCTATCGTCGCTATTTCATTTGCCGGTTTATGGACTTTCGCATTTAAAGATTATCAGAAAAGCAGGATTCGCACTTTTCTTCATCCGCTTGCTGATGTTCGCGGCGCCGGATACAACTCTTATCAATCAATGATTGCCATTGGCTCGGGACAAATTTTTGGCAAAGGCATCGGATACGGCACACAATCCCGGCTTAATTTTTTACCGGAATATCAGGCAGATTTTATTTTTGCCGCATTTGCCGAGGAGTGGGGGTTTGTCGGTGTTTTATTTTTAGTTGGGTTTTTTTGCTTTCTTGTTTTTCGAATACTTGACTCAGCTCTCAAAGGAGAAACGAACTTTGAAATTTTATATTGTTCAGGACTTGCTATAATGCTTATTGCTCATTTCGTTATAAATATCGGCATGAATATGGGCCTTATGCCTGTTACAGGAATTCCTCTGCCATTCGTATCATACGGCGGCTCTCACCTTTTAGTTGAATTTGTAGGTCTAGGAATCCTTATGGGAATGCGCAGGTACCAAAGGCAGGCGCATAAAGACCTTATGAAAAACGAATTTGTGGGGTATTAAATTCAGTTTACCCACTCACATCCAGAAGCGTTTATGCAAGTGCCTTCATCGGTAAAGCCAGAGCAGCTTGCGCTTGGGTCTGTAGAGCAATAATCCACCCCTCCAGGCATCCAATTGCATCCGTATCGGTAATCTTCGCATGAATCATAATCCCCAAGGCCGACACAAGATATAGTACCAGTGCATTGAGCGGGTGAGCCGCCTTGCCACGAGCATCCAGTGATCGTACTGCAGGAGTTTTCATCCCCATCACAAGAAGCAGTCGGCGTGCCAGAACATGAATCAGGTGTCCCTTCTACCCAGCCGCAACCGGAAGTGTTATTGCAGGAGGAAGAATCGAACCCGTCACAAGTTCCAACATAATAACTTCCAGAGCAAGAATCCAGCGTCTCCCCTCCCCAGCTACAACCAGCGATAGCATTGCAGGAGCCGGCATCTCCAACGTTACAAGAAGCAGTCGGCGTGCCGCCACAACTGTAAGTGAAGGTCCCCCAATCCCAATTCCAAGAACATCCGCTTGTCGCATTACAAGAGTTTTCGTCCCCACCATCACAAGAAGCAGTAGGCGTGCCAGAGCAAGAATCTAGCGATGCTCCTCCCCAGCTACAGCCAGTCACGGTATTGCAAGCACTCGCGTCGCTAAAATCTGAGCATGAGCCGGTTTGCGTGCCGGAGCAGTAACCTGCCGACCCCCCTCCCCAGCTACACCCACTGACTGAATTGCAGGAACCATAATCTCCTCCGCTGCAAGTATCGCTCGGTGTGCCGGAGCATTGCCCGCTTGTGTCGTCTTGCCACGTGCATCCGATATGCGACTCGCATACGGACTCATAATAAATGCTTTGTTCCTCACAAGTCACGCCTGGCGAGCCAGTGCAATAGCTTGTTGAACCCCCTCCCCAGAGGCATCCCGGAGCTAGCGAGCAGGAAGAATAATCTGTCCCGCCACTGCAATCCGGAGATAATGTGCCACTACAGGAGCTCACACAGGAATAATCACAAGTGCTATTAGTGCCGTTTGGGTCATAATTGCAAGCGGCACTGTCACTACTGCAAAATTCAGCACAATTCTGGCTTCCGTTTCCGCAAGTATTGTCTCCACCGCTTTCAGGCGGCACGCAAGGAGGATTGACGCTGCACGTCTGCTCCCTGAATTCACCGAACACCTCGATTGCTAAGACATTATCCGATTTGGAATAAATCAAATATGCTATTTGGTCGGGATCTGTCGGGTCTGGATTTTCCGGGCAGACGGGATAATCCGCCACATCCTTTTTGCAAGACACATATATATAGCCCTTGTTTTCAAAGCCCTGTGTATCTTTGAAAGAGGGGCTACCTGAAAAATCCACACCATAGAATAATTCATCTGCTGCGGCTAAGTATTGCGCGTTTGGATTCGCTTTGTCTGGAATCAGAGCCAGATCCCATCCATCTGTAGGATTGCCGACGGGTTCGCCAGCAAGCTTACAATGAGTCGTACCGGTTGCGCCGATGCACCAGATACTGCCATTGCCCGGATTCGGATATCCGCTGTGCTCGCTCGCATATTCTTCGAAAGCCAGGCGGATGTTGTGTACCTCCGTACCGACCCTAGCTTCCTTTGCCTTTATTCTTACAGTGCTTACCGTCGTTACAACCACAGAAGAAAGCAAGCCGATTATGGCTACAACAACCAGAAGTTCTACAAGGGTAAACCCTCTCATGTTTTTTTGGGAAGATGGAGGTTGAATATTTTTATGAGAACTACGAACTGGACTTCCATTCAAAATAGAACTTGATTTCTGTGAAAAATTCGTTGGAGTAAAGCCGCGACTGCGTCTAAAAAAATTACTTTCTTGCAGCATAAATTACATTTCGAATTTTTATCTGGAGCTCTGGCGGGAACCGGCTTATAAGAGCGTCGGGAAAATTATACAGTTTTTGTTTAGTGTTGCTCTTGGCATAAGACCATACCATGAGCACAGCTGAAATGATGATTATTATGATGGCGGCTGTGAAAGCTTTCTTGTTGGCATCCTGCTCGTCGCGAGCCAAATGATGTCTTACCAAAAACAACATAAGACGAGACGCCCTTTGTTTACCTGGAAATTTCTGGAATTCGCTGTATTTATCTTCAAACTCCATACTCGTATTATATCAGAGGCACGTAAGAAGCACTAAGTGTATAAAGACAGGGCCAGTTAGCGGAGCTTTTATTATTCTGGTGTCCAAGTGTGCGCCGCCCAGCTGTTTCCAACGGTTGAATATGAATATTGAGATATGGGATATCCCGAAGAAGCAAAGGTGTAAGGAGTCTATGTGTATCCAACATCACAAAAAACTAGGTGAAATCTGGCACCCTAGCAGATCCAAAACATAGCGGCGACTACGAGTCTATTTTAATGATTTTTTAATACCACGAACAACCATTTCCAAAACTATCACACGCAGGTTGCCCGCCGGTAGTGTTAAAGTATGAACAATCTTTGGTGGTCCTATCGCAAGTATCTCCTCCCGGTCCTGTGAATGTGCAATTTGTAGAGTTTTCACATCCGGTTCCCATAGAATCTAATGTGCAAGCATAACCTCCATAGCTTCCACTACAGCCTGTGTACACAGGATTTTCGGGATCAGTAATATCAAACTCTGGTGTGCACCCGGAAGTACTTTGACAACTCGCTTGATCTAAACCGCTACATGATTGAGATTCCTCGCCAGGCCCTGTACATGTTGCTTCAGTGGCAGGTGTATAAGCACAGAATCCACTATACTCATCAGCGCACGCATCATTTGATTCGGTGCAAGTACCACTGAAAGTTCCTCTACAGGAGATGGCTGAACAGGAGTTGGTACTTGCATCATAGACAGAGTAACCTGTCGCGCAGGTACATCCTCCTGTTTGGGTTGTTAGGTCACCATTTGTATTCGCACCACAATCCGTCCCACCGCTAATAAGTGAACAAGAATTAGTACCTGTATTGTAGCTTTCATAACCTGTGGCACAGGTACAACTTGGAGAATTACCTATACCTGTAGTGTTCGTGCCGCAGACCATCGCTCCTCCACTACTAGTGGAACACCCATCGCCTGTGCATGACCAATTTCCGACTACAGTCTTTGTATACGTGCCATCACTATTTACTCCCGAAATAGAAGCATTGCTGCTTTCTCCGCAGACCGTTGAGTTACACTGAGTATAGACAAAACCCTTGCTATCGCCTATCAGAGGAAATTCTCCTGTGGTAGGGAAATCAAAATCATCAATGTCGCCAGCATAAGCAATACTCAGACCCCAAAGATTTATACCGGTCTTGTTGTTTTTATTCACTGCACTTGCAATGAAGTCGTCATATTTTTCTCCAAGGGAAATATAATCGGTTATAGGCACACCACCCAACACACAGTCCTGTGAGCCAATACAATATTGGCTAGAGGCAGCGCCTGGGGCGGGATATATACCATTTGAAGCAAAGTAAGCATCCAAGGCTATTCTTATTTGGGCATCTGCCGACTTTAAGTTTGCATCTACCGCTTTTTGTTTTGCGCTTGTAAGGCTTGTAAGGACGATGCTTGACAAGACCCCTATAATGGAAATCGAGACAAGTAGCTCTATCAATGTGAACCCTCGCGAATTTTTCAAAGAAAAACTCTCTAAGGTGAATCCCTTTGTCCTTAAAATTGCAATTCCACTATTGATTTTTTTACTCATTTCACCTTTCTGTTATTTCTAATTCGTTCCTGAATTTCAGGCGGAAAATTGACCATCTGCTCCTCTGAATACTTGAATCGCGGGTCATCCGGGGAGATGACGGTTTTCTTATAGTTGCTCCAGAAGAAGTAAACAGACAAAGCTATAAGCACGAAGGCAACGCTTAAGAGTACTTTTAAGGCCTGATCGGCGCTCTTTACAATACCCTTTTTTATTAAGAAATTTATCATTCTGGATTCAGTATTTACGTTTACATTTCTATTAGGAGTAAAAGGATTTTGGTTTTCTTCAAATTGAACTTCTGACATAATGGCGTGATTATCAAAATAATCAAAAGCTTGTGTTGTACTTGTCTTCAAACTTTCGAGCTGTAATCACATTGTATCATATGACAGGGTGCTATTAGACATTATGTGAATAACTTTGTCGTCTCAACTACCATATTTGATACAGAGAACCTACTCTCCACTCTTTGTCTTAGGCGGCCACCTGTTGATTTACGTGTCTTTGCGTCTCCAATGAGCGATTTCAACTTATCTGCTAGGGCCACAGAATCTTTTGTTTGAAATAAAAATCCTGAGATGCCATCCTCTATAATATCCCTTGATCCTGATATATCGCTTGCAACGACAGGCAGGGATGCAAGACCTGCTTCCATAAGCGCATAAGGGAGACCTTCTTTGATTGAAGGCAAAGTAAATATATCAAAAACAGAAAGATACTTGGATGCTTCTGGCACGAAGCCAAGGAGATATACCACTTTTTCCAATTTTGCTTCGGATATTTGCCTTACCAAGGATTCCTTTTCCTCTCCCGCTCCTATTATTATGACTACGAAATTATTACCCGTATCTTTGAGTATCTTCGCTGCCTGTATGAGGCAGGAGAGACCTTTGTTCTTTGTGAGCTCTGCTATCGTACCTATCCATACTGCTGCTTCTGGAATAGGGAAAGCAGCGCGCGCCGCTAAGGCGGTGCGTGCAGCATCGCGAGACAAAAATTCAATCGGATAAATACCGTTGCAAATTAAGGATATTTTGCCGTTGCAGAAGGGTAAACAACCTGCTCGACGCTCATTATCTTTGGAAATCACGATGACTTTGTGGCAAAGCAGAAATGTGGTCCATGTTGCAAAGAAAATTGCGCCACGTGTCAAAATATTTCTATCTTCATCGTACGCTAATCCATGTGAAGTAA
>DATDXX010000062.1:0-9789 GCA_036517135.1 Minisyncoccota bacterium
GTGCCCCAATACCTCTCGCGCGATATCGCCCAATCTTTTATTTCGCGGAGCCACTCGCCGAATCTGCCCTCTCTTATATATGACGGCTCCCAATTTATCTTTTCGTTCTCTTTGACTAAGGTGTCGCGAAGCTTGGACATCGCGATATACCAAGAATCACGGGCATAATATATGAGAGGCGTCTTGCATCTCCAGCAATGCGGGTATGAGTGCTCGTGCTTTTCTTTCTTAAATAAAAGTCCTCTGTGCGCAAGATCTTTGATTATTTCTACATCCGTCTCCTCTGTCTTTACATGCCTGCCAGCGAGGAATCCACACTCTTCTTTGAATGTGCCGTCTTCTTTTACCAAATGATATTTAGGCAGGCCCACCTTTGTGCCGAGAGCAAAGTCATCTTGCCCATACATCACGGCTGTGTGCACAATGCCTGTGCCTTCGTTTGTAGTCACGAAATCCGCAAGATATACTTTGTACGACTTTTCATTCGGCTTTAGGAATGTATAAAGCGGCTCGTACGAAAGCCCGACAAGCTCTTTGCCTTTCACCTTTTTTAAAATTTCATATCCCTCCGGCAAGATAGAAAGACGCGCCTCGGCGAGAATTAGAATCTCGTCATTTACTTTCGCTAGCACATAATCAATATCCTCCCCCGCAGCTAAAGCGATGTTACCTGGTAAGGTCCAAGGCGTCGTCGTCCATGCGAGAAAAAAAACGGAGTGCCCGGAGGATTTTTGAGCGTCTGGTTGAGGCCGTTGCCAGCCAGGCAAGCGTGCCGACCCGAGGACCTCAACAAATCCTTCGGGCATGGAGTTTATTTTCAGCTTGACTGTCACCGACAAATCTTTGACATTCTCATATCCTTGCGCCAATTCGTGGCTGGAGAGCGCTGTGCCGCAACGCGCGCACCATGGCAAGACCTTGTAGTCCTTATAGAGAAGATTCTTGTCGTCTATTTTGCCGACGATATTCCAAAGCGATTCAATATAATTATTGTCAAAGGTGAAGTATGCGTCGTTATAATCCGTCCAAAATCCCATTCGCTCGCTGAATTGCTTCCATAAATCAATATACTCAAGGACGCTTTCTTTGCATTTTTTGTTGAATTCTTTGACGCCAAGATTTTCAATTTCCTTCTTTGACTTAAGTCCGAGCCTTTTCTCCACTTCAATCTCCACCGCAAGCCCGTGCGTGTCCCAGCCGGCTTTGCGCCGCACATGATGCCCGCACATCGTCTTGTAGCGAGGAATCGCATCCTTGAACACCCTAGCTGCAATATGATGGACCCCTGGCTTACCATTGGCCGTCGGCGGGCCCTCGTAAAACACAAAATCACCCTTGGGCGCCTTCTTTGCCAAAGTTTTTTCAAAAATTTTGTTCTCCTGCCAGAATTTTAGGATTTTTTCTTCCCTTTCGGCGTGCTGACTTTTTTTGCTCTGTTCTTCCACGACAGAAGCATAATAGCATTTTTTCTAGCTCGAAAAAACAGAAGCTAGGGCAAAAATAAGGCTTAGCAGAAACCCAATACTTATTATTATTTTTGCGCGTTTGCGCGTTTTAATATATGTAGTTTCTTCAAAAACTGGAGCTGTAGCTTTTACGTCTTTCCACAAGAAATAATTCAAGACAATAAATATCGGCATTGATATTAGATAAGCGATTGATGCCAGCACCGTGCGCCAGGTAAAAAGCATTGAGGAGATTTCCGGCCATGGAGCAATAATGTTAAATTGAACATAAAGCAATAGGCTTATAAGAAGTTTGGGAATAATTTCCGATAAAATTTGAATATACACTGGTCCTAGAATGATAAGAATCGGAACGAGAGCAATTAGGCCTATGACAATCATTCTCCAAAAGATCTGCCACCTCCTGCCACGAGTCAAAGTGAGACTTGTCGCGATAGCATCTAAACCTGTCCTTTTTTCCAGGAGGAGTGCGTATGAAGAGAACCAAATCCCGCTTAAGAAAAATATGTTCGCAAGAATAAATCCAAATAATGAAACTGTTAGCATGACAACAGTAATGGTATTGCCATAAAGGGTAAAGAAAGAGATGGTTGATGGATCAGCTCGCACAATAGCAGTTATAAGTAGAAAAGGCGCTAAAAGAACTATGCCTGCGGCAATGAAAACTATGATCGAAAACACAAACAAGAACAGAAATTGAAGTGCACTTACCCAAATTATTGGCCATACTTGTAAAGCGATTTTTTTGTAAGGGAGATGAATCTTTTTGTTCTCTCCGTTTTCAATATCAAAAGCAATCATTCCTCCAGAAAATAAAAGTATTTGCTTAAATACTTTTGTAAGTGCGAGAACTATGCCGCAAATAGTAACTAGAGCTGAAACCCAAACTCCTGCGGATGAAAATCCAAATCGTAGAATTAAAGTAAGAAGCAGTATAAAAAACAGAACTGGTAAGAATATCAACACCAAGAATTTCCAATTGGCTTTATAAAAATGCCAAGAATGTCTTAAAAGATTTTTGAATAGGGGTAAATTGTGTGAGTGATTCATTGCTTTATTTTAACATTTCTACATTCTGCTGAACACCACTCCTTCTCCTCCTTTTCGACGCAAGCATCACATCGTATAAATCGCTTGTTGCATTCCGGGCGGGCGCAATTCTCATATCTTTCGGAAGTATTGCTGCAGAAATAGCATTTGCCTACGATCTCCCTTTTGCCGCCGAAATCCATCACAATGCGCCCATCAAATGTGTAAAGCGTGCCGAGGAAATCCTCTCCGGGGAATTTCTCCATATATTTGTGCATCCCGCCATGAAGCTGGTACACATCTTTGAATCCCTGCTTCATTAGATAGCCCGATGCCTTCTCACAACGCACCCCTCCTGTGCATACCGTCACCACCTTCTTGTCTTTCAAATTTGAAATGTCCTTCAAATGCTTTGGCACTTCACGAAAATTCTCAATCGGAGGATTCACAGAATTCTTGAATCGACCTACTGCGTATTCATAATCATTCCTCATATCTAATACCACGAAATCCTCGCCCTTTTCATACCATCTTTTGAGCTCATCCGGCGAGAGGCGCTTGCCCGTGATTTTGTTTGGGTCCACATCATCCTTGCCCAAATGTAGCGACACTATTTCATTCCGCACTTTTATTTTCATCTTTGGGAAAGCATTGCCCGTCCCCTCGCTTTCTTTGAATTCAATACTTGAAAATTTACCCATCATTTTCGTCTCCTGCGTCTTGCCTATCTCGCGCAGGAGCTTCTTGTACTTTTCTGTATTCTCTACTGTGCCTTCTACTGTGCCATTGAGACCCTCCCTTGCGATTATTATCCTCCCTTTGAGTTCCAGGAACTCGCACACTCCCCTATGCCACGCCAAAAGCGCCTCGGGATTCTCCACCTTTGTGTATTTGTAGTATAAAAGGATTTTGTATTCCATGACGCTCTACATTATCACAAACTACATCTTTTGGAGCAGAGGAATAGCGAGGATATGGAGGCCATTTTGCATCACGGTGTTGAATGCTTTTGTGATGGCTACTTTGTATGGAGAGTCTGACTCACCACTTACGATTGTGCCTTTAGCATAAAATCCGTTGAAGGCAGACGCGAGATGTGTGAGGTATTCCACCACGAGCTGTGGTGCTTTCTCTGCCCATGCGCGAGATGTGACTTCAGGGAATCTATAAAGCATCTTCTCTATTTCATAAATTTCTTCTGGAACAAAATGGCAAGGGTTACCCTTGCCATGAGTAGTGTTAGCTTTTTCTAGCAGGGATGAGGAGCGGACATATGCGTATTGCAGATACGGCCCCGAATCGCCTTCAAAAGAAAGTGACTTTTCTTTGTCAAAAATAATATCTTTGCCTGGCGACTGGCGGAGGATTGAATACTTTATCGCCGCGATTACCACAGCTTCTGCAATCTTTTCTTTTTCTTTTTCTTCTATTCCCTCCTTGTTTATTTTTGATAGCGCCACATCCTTCACATCGTCTATAAATGCCTCTGCTGTAATGATATTGCCTTTTCTTGAAGACATCTTGCCCTCTGTAAATCGAAGAAGTCCGTGCGAGATATGTGTGAACTTTTTTGCAAGCTCCGGCGAAAGTAGCGCAAATACTCTCTGAAGCACCTTGAAATAATCGCTCTGCTCGTTAGCCGTCACCACGAGAGATAGGTCATGCTTCGGAAATTCTTTTGCTTTTCTGAAAAAGAGCGCTGTGTCTTTCGCCTCGTATGTGGGCAAACCCTGTGAAGTTAAAAACACCCTGGTATGCAATCCGTGCTCCTCGCCCTTGAACACGACAGCTCCCTCGCTCTCTACAAACACATTCGGATTGTCTCTGACGATTTGCACTGCCGGCTCTGCCATCTCGCTTTCAAAGATATGCTCATCAAATTTTGTGTCCAGTATTTTATAAATTTCTTCAAAATGCTCGAGAGACCACTTTTTGCCTTTGTTGTAATATGTCTGGAGCTCGGAATCGGACTTCTCTCCTCCAGAGGCGGATCCGCCTAGGGCGGAAAAAAGCTTTTTGTTAATTATTTTAATCTCATTTTGCGCCTTCTCATCATCTTCATACGCGTTGGTTCCGGATACATATGCATCGCCCATAAATTTAATTTTATCCCCGAGAGTATCGCCGTCTTCCGGGAACGCCTCTCTCGCCTTCTCCATCCCCCATATCGTCTTGGCCACATGGAGCCCTATATCTCCTTGGTAGCATATGCGAGAGACCTCTGCGCTTTGCATCTCGGCGAGGCGCGATAGCGCCTCGCCCACCGCGTTCGCCATAAGATGCCCTATGTGGAACGCTTTGAAAGGATTCGGGTCTGTATATTCAAAAAGCGCCATCTTGCCTTCAAGCGCGTCGCCCTTGCCGAAATCATCGCAAGCGATGATTTCGGCCACAGAATCCGCAAAAAACTTGCGAGATAAATAAAAATTCAAAAATCCGGCACCCGCTACTTCTACTCTCTCTACTTCCTCTGGAAGATTTTTTTCTATTTCCTTCTTGAGCTCCTCCGCAATCTCCTTCGGCGCTTTGCTCACTTCCTTTGCCACCACAAGAGCAACATTAGAAGAATAATCCCCATGCGACAAAATTTCCGGATGCTCTAGATTCACATCGGGTACATCAAGCTCAAAGTTTTCTGCCGCACTTGCGATCAATTTTTTTATTTTCTCCGCGATTTTTGAATTCATAGATGGATAGTATAAAGCCAAAAGCTCTAAGCTCTAAGCTCTAAGCTTTTCTTTAGCTTCTCCCAAATAATCTCGTGTATTGCTTCCTTTCGTAAAATTGTTCCCTCTGGTGCACAATCAATCTCTTTCCATGTTGCCTCGCGCGACAGCATGTATTCCCCGGCTTTTTTGGCATTTTTCAGATATTTCCAATTACTGTCGGCAGTATCCTTCACTCCGGTCCTGTTTTCAATAAGGAGGCGCGACACCTGATGCGGCATGTTTAAATAAAGCACCAAATCGGGCGGTATGTTGCCGAGTTTTTCAAATTCCATAACTCCTAGCCAATCCAAAAAAAGAGCGCGTTTCTTTTCATTTGTGATTTTGCCCCCCTGGTGTATTTGATTCGAGGATACGTATCGGTCAAGAATGACAGTTTTACCTTCCACAAGCCACTTTCTAATCTTTGACATCGTTTCAAATCTGTCGCAGGCGTAAAGCACAGAGCCGACCTTCGGGAAGATATTGATGAAATCGCCATGCTTGCCATCCAGACATTCGCGAATGAGCGCTCCGAAAAGATTATCGGAATAGCGCGGAAAGCGGAGTGTCTCGCAAGAAATCTTTTCTTTTTTTAGGCGTGCCACAAGCAATTCTGCCTGCGTGGTTTTCCCGCTTCCGTCTATGCCTTCTATCACTATAAGCTTGCCTTTCATAAATTACTTGCCACGCAATATTTTGTCTATCCTCTCTGCGATTTTTTTGAAATCTTTTTCTTTGAGGCCTCGAGTTGTTTCTGCAGGACTTCCGAGGCGGATACCGGATGGGTCAAATGGCGAGCGTTTGTCTCCTGGAATTGTATTTTTGTTTACAATAATTCCTTCCTTGCAGAGTTTTGCTTCTGCAACTTTGCCTGGAATTCCGCCCGCCCCGCGGGCATTTTTAGAGCCATCCATCCATGTGTCCACTAAAAGCAAATGCGAGTCTGTGCCGCCGGAAACTACGCGCCAGCCGAGCGCCTGAAGGCGCGAGGCCAAGACTTGCGCGTTTTTAATGACCTGTTTTGCATATTTTTTGAATGCTGGCGCCATTGCTTCTTTTAGCGCTACTGCTACCCCAGCGATCTGATTGGCATGAGGACCTCCTTGAAGGCCGGGAAATACCGCCTTATCAATGAGATCCGAAATACTCATCTCCCTGCCTTTAGCATCCATTCTTTTCACCGCTATTTTTGAAAATATCAAGGCGCTTCTAGGACCTCGAAGAGTTTTGTGGGTTGTCGTGGTTACAATATCAGCATATTTAAATGGTGTTGGATACGCCTTGCCCGCGACAAGACCTGCAAAATGAGACATATCCACCATAAGCAATGCTCTGCAAGCGTCTGCCGCTTCCCTGCACTTTTTAAAATCAACAATTCTAGGATATGCGGTAAATCCTACAACAATAAGATTTGGTTTTTCACGCATGGCATCCTCCATCATTTTTTTATAATCTAAAAGTTCTGTTGTTACGTCCACCGCAAGAGGAACCTGCTGCCAAAATTTGCCTGTAATAGAAACTTTTTGCCCGTGAGTAAGATGGCCGCCTGATGAAAGCGGCAGCCCCATTATTTTGCCGTCTTTTGGAACAGTTCCAAGATATGCAGCCAAGTTAGCGGGAGAACCGGAAAGCGCCTGCACGTTAACTCTCCATTCACTTGGTGAGAGTCCGAAAAGTTTTAGAGCGCGGCTTTGGCATAATTCTTCCACTTCATCTATTACTTCGCATCCGCCGTAATATCTGGCATGAGGATATCCTTCAGCATATTTTTCATTGAGTACAGATCCCAACGCTTCTAAAACATCTTTTGAAACATAATTTTCTGAAGGAATAAGTGTAATCTGCTTTTTCTTTCTCTCTTTTTCTTTTTTTATAAGTTTTTCTATTTGTTTGTCAATCATGATTATAAAATTAACAGATGATATCTAGATTTTTGCCCTTAAATCATAAGCTTTTCTTAGTTTGATGAGTTTATGATATGCTTTTTCTACTAATATGACAAACCCACACGATGAAGAATACCTAAAGCTCCTGCGGCACATAAAGGAGTGTGGTGTGAAAAAGACGGACCGCACAGGCACAGGCACGATCTCGCTTTTGGGCTATCAGATGAGATTCCCGCTAGACAAGGGCTTTCCACTCTTGACCACAAAGAAGGTAGCGCTCACGAGCATCATCCATGAGCTCCTTTGGTTCATTAAAGGCGATACCAATCTGAAATATCTGGCAGAGCGCAATGTCCATATTTGGGACGAATGGCCTTACAAAGATTATTTGAAAAGAAATAATTTGACCGTACCAAACACCCAAAGTGAAGAATGGAAAGCAGGGCTCAAAGAATTCGTGCAAAAAATAATTACAGACGAAAAATTTGCAAAGGATTACGGAAACCTCGGGCCGATATACGGATACCAATGGCGGCATTGGAGAACACCGGACGGAAGAAGGATAGATCAGATAAAGGATGTGATAGAGCAGATAAAAAGGGAGCCCGACTCAAGACGGCTAATCGTATCCGCTTGGAATCCGGCAGATACGGACGAGATGGCAAAAGCGGGTCTGCCTCCCTGCCACTGCCTGTTTCAATTTTATGTGGCAGACGGCAAACTCTCCTGCCAGCTATATCAAAGATCGTGCGACACATTTCTCGGCGTGCCGTTCAATATCGCGTCTTATTCCCTACTCACAATGATGATAGCGCAGGTGTGCGGGCTTTTGCCCGGTGAATTCGTCTGGACAGGAGGCGATGTGCATTTGTATCTCAATCATTTGGAGCAAGTGGACGAGCAACTATCTCGAGAGCCAAAGCCAACGCCGACGATGAAAATAAATCCGGCCGTGAAAGACCTCTTTGACTTCAAATTTGAAGATTTCGAGCTCGTTGGCTACGACCCGCATCCATCTATCAAGGCACCAATTGCAGTGTAATGTTAACTGATTTACGAGTAGGTTTCGGATCTATTTCCCAAACCGTATTTTTCTTTTATAGTCAGCCGATTCTTGATCTTTCTTTGAACGCTCAACAAGCTTATTTACCGTTTCAGAGTTAAGCGGTACCTTGTGACTTATCTCCTGTTGATGTTTTAGTTTTTCTTCTCCGTAGTTTTTAGCATCAAAATCCTTTACACCTTGAAGATAGCCTTTAGCCTCTTCTTTCCTTCCTTTTTTCCTTAAAAGATTTAGTTTGCCGGCAAGAATATCCCTATAGCTTTCTTTTAGCTTGCCTTCGGGAGCATTCTCAGGCCCCCTCTCATGAGGATTAGGAGCTGGCTCGTCATCAAATCTGCCGCCAAAAGATTCAGATTGCATAATATTTACTCCCCACAATTATTGTTTTTTAATGCCTTTTTCGAGACCCTCTTCAAATTCTGTTACTTTTAGAGGTAGGAAAAACTCATTTTTTTGTATCACTTTTTCTACTTCTGATATAGGGAAGGTG
Organism: Minisyncoccota bacterium; assembly: GCA_036517135.1. GTDB lineage: Bacteria > Patescibacteriota > Minisyncoccia > Phycocordibacterales > CAIRYW01 > JAQBQZ01. Next base: position 8,643 of record DATDXX010000062.1, read on the forward strand.
TCAAGAAACTCTCTTTCTTTAGATGTCATCTTTGACTTGTCATCCAGGCCATATCCTAGACCGATTTCATCGTCGTAGGTGTCGTTCAAAACCCTCGACAAACCCCAATCTTTGGCTAACTGCGATCTGACAAGTTGAGCTAATTTATGCATAATGCTGTGTTTAGCCACTTGATTACCGCGAAGTCGATCTTCCATGTTAGACAAGAAATTATTTATCGTGTCCTGAACTGGGCGCGCGGCGTTGGGCATTGTCACATCTTTTCCCATTATCAAATCAGCAGACATGGGAGCAATTTTCTCGAAAGCATCTCTAATGAGCTCGTCTCTTTTTTCTTTGAGTGCTTCTAGGTTCGGTCTCACTCCCTCGTACTCTTTTTTATGAGGGTCAGTATTCTCAGGGGTATTATCGATACCTGTGTAATCTTGTGCGAAACTATCTTCAAAATTTTTCATGCCTAAATGATACCCCCCCCCGAAGGGTTTTGTCAAAGACCTAATGTGTATAGCCATTTTGGTCTTTTTAGGCTAAAATCTTGCTCATGGCGCTATCGGACAAGAAAATTTTAGAAGAGATGAAGAATGGCGACATTATCATCTCGCCTTTCAAGCGAGAGAATCTCGCCACCTCAAGCTACGATGTGACGCTCGGCGAATACTTCTTCCCCCAAAGGCCGCCCAAGCACTTCAAACACTTATACAATATTTACGACAAGAAGGATGTGGAGCGCGTCTGGGGCACCAAGCCCTTGCGAGCAGAGAAAGCGAAGGAAGTATTCAAACATTACAAATTTGATTTCACGAACATCGGCCCGGATGAGCTCGTAATCGTGCTTGAGCCGGGAGAAACGATTTTGGCGCACACCAACGAATTCATCGGCGGCAAAAATCATATAACGACAATGATGAAAGCGCGTTCGTCCTTGGGCCGAAGCTTTATAGAGGTGTGCAAATGCGCCGGCTGGGGCGATGTGGGCTATATCAATCGCTGGACCATGGAGATCACCAACAATTCCATGCATTATGCTATCCCGCTTGTCGTCGGCCGCAGGATCGCCCAGCTAGTTTTTTTTGAGACGGGTCCTATCGCCGGAGCGGATTACAATGCGGGCGGCAAATATAATTCTTCTACCGACATTAAGAAGCTC
>DATDXX010000063.1:0-17570 GCA_036517135.1 Minisyncoccota bacterium
CAGGGTGGCGTGCTTCATTTTCCTTTGGAGCATCCCTTGTATCAGGACGACGGAGTGGAGCCGCGACAAGAGGTAGGATTTTCTGCTCCTCCTTATAATGCCGTGCACGAATGTCACTTCGCTGTGGCTTATCTCAAAATACGAAAAATACCAGTACAAGAAGAGCGTCATGATGAGGATTATTTGGAAAAGGGAGAACGAGAGCATCAGCATCACATCATAGCGGATAAATTGCCCAAAAGATGTGGCGCGAAAGAGCGACTCGTAGTTGGACAAAAAAGAGATGCAATAAAAAAGGATGGCTAAAATAATTTCAGAAGCTATGATGCGTCCCACCAGTACCAACGGCCCCTCCTTTACTACAATCTTTCTCATATCCAGATTTTATCACAAAGCGATTGATTAGAGAGAATATTTGCTATAAGATAGCCCTGCTGCGCGCGTAGCTCAGCTGGTAGTAGCAAGCGTCTTATACACGCTAGGTCCCTGGTTCGAGTCCAGGCGCGCGCATCAAAGTGATATAATTTGAAAATGAGCGAGGAGGAATTTTCTAATTTGATAGATAAGAATAAATATCAGGTATTCTTTTTTGCCTGCAAGATGTCTATACCCTTTTCTTTTACCATACACACTTGGGTAGTAGTGGTAGATCATGGCAAGGTAAATCGTTATGACATATGGGGGTACAAGCATCGCTGCGAGACGAGCTGGGGATATTTACACCTCAATCTCTATAAGCCGTGGATTGGTGTGCGAAAGCTTCCTTCTTACAAAAGCACTCCTGGTGCCCGACGTTTTAAAGGACAAATTATTTACAACCTCGAAGGAGAGGAGGGATCATTAGCAGAACGGGTAGTAATTTTTTTAAACACGAGGGCACAAACCTATCCTTACATTAACAAATATCATTATTTCCCTGGACCAAACAGCAATACATTTACGCAATGGATTATTGATAAATTTCCTGAATTGGAATTTCGTTTACCTTGGACCGCTATAGGCAAAAACGCACTATTGAGAGCGTGATAGTCGCCCTAGCCGACAATATTTGTCGCTCCCGGCTCGATGGTTTTTTTCTTTTTTAGGGCAATGCCGTTGGCGACGAGGATTTTTTCGTATTCAGCCATTTCTATCACTTCTACTTCTACCAAACGCTTCGCGACGATGTCCAAAAGCTTTCTGTGTTTGGTCAAAATTCCCTCCGCTTTTTTCAAAGCGTTGTGTATGATAAGAGAGACTTCTGAATCTATCTCTGCCCCCACTCTTTCTGAATATTCCCTGTCATTTATGCCTTGCCCGAAAAGCACTTTGCCTCCTGGAGCTTCAAGGGCAACGGGCCCGAGCTTGTCTGACATTCCATATTTTGTGACCATATCTCTTGCAAGCGCGGTTGATACTTGCAAATCGTTTGATGGTCCTGTCGTAATGTCGCCAAAAATCATCTTCTCTGCCACATACCCGCCAAGCGACATGGCAATATCATCAAGGAATTCTTTTTTGGATTGCATTCTTTTGTCTTCAAGCGGAAGCTTCAAAGTGTAGCCGGCGGCGCGGCCACGAGAAATTATAGAAATTTTGTGCACAGGGTCGGCATATGGAAGCACGGATGATACCACCGCATGCCCCGCTTCGTGATATGCCGTGAGCTCCTTTTCTTTCTCCGAAAGCAAATGGCTCCGCCTCTCGGGCCCGAGCATCACCTTCTCAATTGAGCGAATTAAATCAAACTGCGCCACCTTCGTCCTGTTTTCCCTTGCTGCCAGGATTGCTCCTTCGTTCATAAGTGAATACAAATCAGCGCCTGAAAATCCAGGAGTTCGTTCAGCAATAAGCGCCAAATTCACATCTTCTGCAAACGGCTTTTCTCGCGAATGCACTTTCAGTATTTCTTCTCTGTCTTTTCTGTCCGGCAAATCAATGACCACTCTCCTGTCAAATCGCCCCGGGCGAAGGAGCGCAGGGTCCAGCACATCTGGCCTGTTGGTCGCCGCCATCACAATCACCTTTTCATTCGGCTCAAAGCCATCCATCTCTACCAAAATTTGATTGAGCGTTTGTTCTCTTTCATCATTACCTCCACCCATACCCGTGCCTCGCACACGCCCGACAGCGTCTATCTCATCCATAAAGATGATCGCGGGCGCGGCCGTTTTAGCAACTTTGAAAAGGTCGCGCACGCGAGAAGCGCCGACACCAACAAACATCTCCACAAATTCAGAGCCGGAAATTGAAAAGAATGAGACGCCCGCCTCACCAGCCACGGCCCGCGCCAGAAGCGTCTTGCCTGTGCCGGGCGCGCCCATAAGCAAAATGCCTTTGGGAATCCTGGCGCCGATATCCAAGAATTTCTTGGGATTTTTCAAAAAGTCCACAATCTCTGATAGCTCTTCTTTGGCCTCTTTGGCTCCTGCCACATCTTTGAATGTCACCTTCTGCTTCTTGTCGTCCGGCGTGGTGAGGCGCGCGCGCGATGAGCCGAAGGAGAACGCTTGCATGCCGGCGCCCTTGACCGAGCGCGAAAGGTACCAGATGAATACGAGAATAAAAATTATTGGCAAAATTATCGGCGCCAGATTTGTGAACCAAAAGAAAAATCCTGTGTCGCTCGCGATGGTGATGTTGATTTTGGAAAGAAGCTCGGAGGAGACGCCGTAGCGCGAGAGGGTGTCAGTAAGAGAGCTTTCTACTTCTTTCTTTGATTCCTTCTCCGACTCGTCACTATAAGTAGCTTTGATGGCTTCGCCGTTCACAGAGAGCGCCGTCACTTTGCCGTCTTTGATGTCGCGCGCAAGCTCGGAGATGCTTATTTCCTGGTTTTTTGCACCCGAGCCAGTCACATAAGGATACGCGACAACTAAAACAGCAAGAAAAAGGAAGATGAAAATGACATTCTTTAGGAATTCATTTTTGACATTGTCGGACTTTTTGTCCTTATTATTGCCGTTAGCAGGTTTTTTTGGAGTTTTGAAGTTTGGTGCCATGGGGAGCCATTATATAGCTAAAAGCAAAGAAATTCCACTTTTTTTGGGACGGAGGGACCGTGAGTACACTTATCGGTTCTTGTATGGAAGGAATCGGTCACAGATAATTTCCCTCGCCGTCTCTCGGAAATTTTCGCGACCCCGGCTCGCAGCCTCGTGTGCTCACTCGGCATCTGCTGCGCCTTTCGATTCCCTCCGTCACTTCAAGTAGACAAAAGAAAAGACCAGAATAAAATCTGGTCTTTTCTTTTTCTATGGAGATTGTTGCATCAGATTAGAACCGAATTTATGTTATGAGAATGATTTTGGAGATCGGTTGTCTATTTTAGAACTTCATTTAGTTTAAATTGACAAAACCTCTGATAATTATTCCTTATCAAGATCCTCAATTAAAAAATTATCATCCTCTATTTGTTCGATATTTTCATCTTTAGGATGTTCTTGTATGTATGAAATAGGGTTTCTAGGTCTATGCAAGACTGCATATCTAATCAGTTCTATTTTAACGTCGGGGAATGTGGTCTTTAAGCTTTCAACTTTTTCTACAAATTCTGCAATGAACTTTCCAGGATCATCGCTGTAGCTGAGCAAAGATCGGGTAATCACAGCTTTATCCATCTGAGGAAAGTTGGCGCGTAATTTACCAAAATTTTCTACATAATTTGCAACGAATTTTTCTGAATTTTGAGTATAATGGACAGCCGCATGTTCAATGACGCTTTTTAAAGTTTGTGGGTAGTTATGCTTGAGAGTCGCAACTCTTTTTTTATATCCATCAATAAAATTTTCAGAATCATTCGTATGATTTCTTGCCGCCAATCTAAGTATTCCCTGATTTACATCTGGATACTTAGCCGACAATGCTTCAACTTTTTTTGTGAATTGCTCAATAAAAGCTGCAGGATCTTTCGCATATCTGAGGGCGGCAAGTTCAATGACTGAATGATGTACTCCGGGATATGTAAGTTGAAGTGCCGTCATTTGCTTTGCATAGTTTTCAATAAATCCTTTTGGATCTGTTGGATGGCCCAGCGCAACTGTTTTTAGCGTGCCTTCATTCATATTAGGATAATCTGCGGTCAACATTTCCAATCTTTGAATGTAAGATTTTATGAAAGTTTCTGGCTTTGAGTTCATGGCGGCAGTTTTTATAACAGTGAGATCCATGCCTGGATATTTTGAAGACAATTCTCTCAGAACTGAAAGATAGTCTTCGATAGCAGACTCCGTATCCTTAGTATTAGCTACGACTATTGTTTTAATGGCACTTGAGTTAACTTGAGGATATTTTCTAGATAATTCATCTACTTTCTTTATATAGCCTTCAATATATTTTTCAGGATCCGTAGAATAATGACTGGCAGCTTGAGCGATTGCTGTCCTATCGACTTGAGGATATTTTTTTGATAATTCCTCAACATTCTTGATATAACTCTGAAGAAACCCCTCTGAATCTGATGGGTAGCCTAAAGCGGCCCGCGTCATTATACTTTCGTCAACGTCCGGATATTTTTTTGATAATCGACGCAAAGTATCAGGATTGTGTCTATAAGAAAGTTGCGCGAGTTGAAGTGCTTGCGCAGGGGTAACATGATTCCTTTTAGATAGTTTCAGAGACTGAATAAAATCGAACGTATAAGCATTAATTTGATCATGAATGTACTCCGGATTCTGAAAAACCGTTGGAATTTTTTTTTTATTTTGAGCTAAAAGACGAAACTGCTGCATAAAGAACAGCGAAAGACCTTTTCGATAAGCCTTATTTACCTCCTCTGGATTAAATTCATTCAAAATTTCTTTTACCTTTTCCTTTTGCTTTTCTATCCAATCCTCATTTTCCTGGATTTTTTCTTCAAGCATGTCCATAACATCTGATTCAACATCTTCAAAAAGCTTCCCTCGATTACCCCTAAGACCAATTTGCTCCTCCTTAGCCTCTTGTTTGATCTCCCTGCTGGTTTTTATTGATTCTCTGACGCTAAAATCAATCGGCTTTTCCATAGAGAAATTATAACATTACTTGCTTGTTTATTAAGGTGAGAAGAAGCGGACCGTGAGTACATTTATCGCCCTCAGCCTAAATGCTCGCCGTCGCTCGCATTTGGCCTGGGCACCAGCTCTCAAAATTTTCTACTGAAAATTTTATGCTCCGCTGTTCGATTCCCTCACGCAAGCAAAATTGTTTGCTTGCTCGTCTCTCAAAAAATCAAAACCGCCCAAAAGGGCGGTCGGATTTTTTGGAGAGCGTCGGGATGCTTGGAAAACTCTCGTATCGAGAATCTGGTATGAAACTGCTATAATCTCTTTATGCGAGATTTAAATGACAGCTTAGATGTGACAATTCAAAAGAAAAAGATGCTAGAAGCTAAGCGGTTTTCTTTAGGATACAAAATCGAATCCTTACAACAATTGATACTTCAAAGATTTCAAGCATTAACTACCATAAGCTCTATTGCTTTTGCTATCTCGGGCATCATTATTTCAATAAGGAGTGATCTCATTCTCAACGAAACTTTAGCTATGATTGCCGCTGCGAGTTTTGCCCTTATAGCCCTGATAAGTTTAGGACGACATCTGTATCTCATAAGAAAAGATATAGAAGGGATTTCCGATAGAATAAGAGATTTATCAGAAGAAAATTGGGGTAAACAATTAAATGAAAAAATATTTAAAGCTGACTGGTGGCCTGAAGTACTCTATCTTTTTTTAGTAGCCGGAGTTGTTTTATTCGGGCTTTCAATCATCTAAGCAGAAAAAACTTTATATCTTTTTGCTCTAGTTCCAAAAGCTTCTTCGCCTCCCTCAATAATATCGCAAATTGCTTCCCTGATTCCTGGAGATTCAATTGCACCGGCCTTAAGCACAATAGAATCCTTTTTGCTTTCATCTTTGTCGAATGCAACAACTAAATCACTATCTGCCAGCACAACCATATTGGGATTGTGACTGATTATTATTATTTGTCTCTCTGTCTTTTTGCGAAGAATCTTATCGATGAGTGTGCGGGTTATATATGTAGCTCCCACATTCTCTTCCGGCTGATCTAAAATTAATGGTTCTTCTCCTTTTTCTAAGATTAATTCAAGTAATGCTCCACATCTTTCTGTAAATGACATGCCTTCTTTGCTGATATTTTTCCCATTAAAATAAATCTGACGCATGCCCTCTTCTGCAAATTCCTGCAGTCTTAATTTCAAATATTCTTTTATAACCTCACTATAATCTCCAAATAACCATTTGAGGTACTCGTGTTCAATATTAGATGGGATGATATTTTTTTTAAGAGATGCCAATAGGTGTAAAATAATTTCTGGAATACTAAGATTTTTTTCGAATGTTGAAAGAAATTTATCGATATCCTCTTTTGATGGCTTGATAAATTTTTGTCCTCTTTGTTCTATAGGAGTAAATTTATCCCAGATATCTTTTACTTCGATGGTCAAAACATCTATTAACCATGCTCTCTGATCTACTCCTTCATATTTCACTTCAACATTAGAAAGTCCTTCATTAAATTCGAGCAGAACCTTATCATTTAACTTTGACCATGTAGTTAGGTCCTGAGTCAATTCTGATATTTGGGACTGAAAATCCTTTTTAGCTTTTTCTGCCACTTCTAACAAACTGTCCCTATTCCTTAGTTGTTTTCCTAAGTCAACCTGCTCATCATTTTTCTTTTTCAAGATTTTTTGTGAATAGGTAATGTTTTCCTTTATAAACAGTTGTTCGATTTCAGAATAAATTTTACTTTGTTTCTTTTCATATTCTTTTATTTCCTTTGAATTTTCTAAATTCGATAAGAGATTGTTTGCTTTTTCTAAAGGTGTTTCAAATAATTCTTTTTTTGTTGGGAGAACCAATTTTGAGAGAGATGGAAATAAGGATTTTATTTTTTCCTCATCAAATTCTATATCAGTAAACTGTTCTTTTATTTCTGACAATACTTCAGCTATACTTGAAATGTTTTCCTTAGTTTTTATTCTTTGTTCATGCTCAGAATTGACACTCTTTAGATCCCTTATCAATTTCTGATAAGCAGGAGACGCAGAAATATCGAAGAATTTTTTTGCATTTTGTAGCTTTGATTCAATTTCTTCTTTCTCTTTTTGAATCACAAACTTTTTTAGATATGTGTCTCTATCTTTGTTTAGTCTGGCTTTTGTTTTGATAATTTTGTCTTTAATTAAATCTAGGCGAGTTGTGTCTATCTTGTTCTCAATAAGTGTAGAAACAGCTTTGGGATCTCTAGCCGTACGATCAATATAACCTTGATTAAGATATGTAATTTTAAATTCTTCAGGTGTTATATCTCCCTCCCATTTTCCAGATACATTTCGTTTGATAACATTAGATACTGTTCCAACCTTAACTTTTGCAGTTATCTGAAGATCTTTACTGAGCTCACTTATATTTTTAATCTTGGTCTTACTTTCACCAATAATTTCATTAGTATGGTTATCAAATAAGTATGCAATAAGCTCTGCGATGGTACTTTTCCCAATTGAAGGGTGTCCGATTATTGAGGACAAATTTTCATTTAGATTTATTTCTTGGTTTAACCCAGTCAAAAAACTGCTGATGTTAATTTTTTCAAGCTGAATGCTTTCAATTCTTGGATATGAGCACGAGGGTTTGTTTGTATCGAATGACACTCTTTCTTTAGGAAAATAAAGAATTTGTCTTAGTCCCTCAAAACTCTTCGCTGATTTAATCCATGTGAAATCTCTCCCAATCTCCTTTAGAGAGTGCGAATCTGATCCTTTCACACAGGGTGTTTTTTTACCACAGGATTTAAGTATTTTCTCATTATTATAGAAAGACTCCCTTACATTTTCTTTTGAGGTTTCAATTAGATCAGCATCCTTCACCAAATTTGTTTTAAGGACAGAATCATTTATCGGATCGATGTTCTCAAATCCGCCGTATTTATCATAAGTGAGTATTACTAATCCATTAAGTGCATCTGCACATTTTCTTACTATCTTTAGGTCGACATAAGCTTGCTGGCATCCAATTTTATAATACTCATCCTCTGACAGACCTTCCCTCCCTATACTTTTTCCTAAACTGATAAAATCGAATCGAGTGATATGTTTATTCTTATCTTCACACAATTCTACCTGATGCAAAAAATTAATTTCAATTTCCTCTTTTTTTGTTGTCTCCGGAAATATCACGATGGCGTGTAGTAAGCCCGTCCCGCTACTATTAGGGGGTTTTTTACTTAATATTTTTTGTTTACTACTTTTATCTATTCTGAGTTCAATTCCGGGAATAAGCAATTTGCTATTTGAAATGTGTTTTTTAATCTCAAAAAATCCTTCGATTGTCCAGTGGTCTGTAATTGCAACTGCATCAATATCTGACCTGTTTATCTCATCGGCAAGTCTATGCGCATTCACGCTTTTATCTTTATAGTCATAAGAGTAAGAACTATGGACGTGCAAATCCCATTTGTGCCACATCGAGCCTTTTGAAGTTGTAGACATGCTTCAAATATGCCACTTTTGAAGCTAATTTACAATCCTATACTGTTGTAGCCTAATTTGGTATTATGGAAATACAACCGAATAAGCAGAAGTAGCCTAAACTCTAAAACCTAGAGCATGGCGAAATAAGTCCAGTTAGACATAAAAAACCCATCGCAGGGTCGTCTAACTGGCCATCTAGGGAAACCTAAATGAGAGACTCCGGTCTCTACCTGTGGTGGGCTTTTTGTATTTCTCATCACAGGATTATTAACTTTTTCAAAAACCAATGGAAAAAGAGATTCTGAAGAAAAGAAAGAAGAGTTATGGTATTGCTTTTATTATTCTTTTGATTTGTAATGGGCTTCGCAGTAATTTAGCAGGTCAATACACTTCTACGCTTAGACCAGGTTTCTCTGATCAGGTGTACGTTATGAAAGAAATGTACTTTTTGATAGCGGTAAACATAGCGATAACTATCGGAATAGTCTTCACAGCTATCATGTGGTTTATATTGAGATACAAAATTAAAAAATTAAATGATTCTGTATGAAAAACTTCTTATGGGAAATCGTTGGCATCATCATATGTGCATGCCTTATATACTTCGTACTCAGTCCTAGTGCAGGAGAGAAGATCTCTATTGGCGACGAATGCGGACAAGGTTATCACTGGGAAGAAGACTTCAGAGGAACAGTTGGAGGATGTGTCTCTGACTCTAATTACTAGAATGATCGATAAAAATAAACAAATGAACAAAATGATAATAATCTTAACATGCATAATCTTGGTAGCATTGGCTTTCTGCTACATTTTTTCTAACAGATATTATTTTATACATCTGTCAGGGCTGAACATTATACGGTGCGACAATATAACTGGCAGTTGTGTCTGGTTTGAATCTAAGAATCGTGACGCACGTGGCTTAGCTGGTCTTTCCCAATGAAAAAGAAAATATGTACTCAATAAATGGAATAGGAACAAAATTATACGGCAAAAAGGATTTTAATCATGTAGATCAGTCCTACATAGCAACAAAGTGGTTTACGTTTCTTTTGTTGCCGATTATTCCTTTGGGTTCTTATAGAGTTATAAGAGAGAGCATAAAAGATACAGGTAATATATTAATTCTTGGATACAGAGTGAACTATAAAATGATTAAGGCAAAATGGTGCTGGAGTCAAATTTTCATGACTTATTTTGCGACTTGGGGGTTATTTATTGGCGGAATTATACTCCTAATTTATTTAGATTTATGAAAGATCTACCTCGAACAAAGAGAGATCACTCAGAACGAATATTTTGGATTCCTTGTATTTACTTTTTTGATCAAACAGAAAAGCATGCAAGAAAAGCGATTCACATGCCTGAGGATAGTGGAATGAAAATGTATTGGTCACTTTGCCTGCTAAAAATAAATATGTTTTTTGCTGTAAAAATGTTTATTATGTTTGGTAAATGTAAGCAACTGATATTGGGTACCGAAATAATACATCCAGACGCACATAAAGATAATCCTCCCGATTTTAACCCCGATGATGACTACTCACTCGATGAATTTGGATCTTACATAGCTTATTTGAATTACAAGCTACTCAAAGTGGGTAAAGTATTATATGGATTCTCATGAATAAATCATTTTTTGATACAAGGGCAGGAAAAATCATTTGTATCATTTTAGGGAGTATCATCATTCTGTATCAAGTGCCTAACTTCTTTCGCTCATTTGTATGCACTATTGATGAGGCAACGGGGGAGTGTCTCTCTTTGCATCAAAACATAGAAAGCGAAGGTCATTTTACTAATGAAGAGTTCAATAATGCTTCTCAAGAAGAACAAGCTGCTATGGTAAAAAGTGTTTATATAAGGGTTCATAGAGATGCAGTGAAGAATGCAGATATTCCCGGATTTTATGAATTTTATGTTAAAGAGATAAATACAAAATGTCCTTTTTATGAACCTGACGGTGTAAGTTATAGAAGCTGTCTAAATGATCTATTAGATAAAACAAAAAAAGAATCAGCTTTGAGCAAAGCTTTGGGCAACATTGAAAGTGTCGAAGGATATTGCAACGAAACAGCTAGTCCTTATGAGCCAGGCAATGAAGCCGTCTCGTTATTCCTCGATTGCATGATTTTTAAACTAAGCATTTAAACTAAACTTATCAATTTATAATCTTTTATGTCTTCCATGAAAAAATTTACCATTCAAGAATTATCCATGAGCAAATTCCAAGCAATTCCTCCGAAGCCAGGAATTTACTGGTATGAAATTGATAAACCAATAGAGAAACCAATATTTAAAAATGATAACCCAGCCGGACATTTTAGAGGCAATGATCCCACAGTACACCCAAATGTTTTAATGATAAAGTGGGTGAAAGAGGCAACAATTCTTTACATTGGGCGACATAAAAAAAATTTACGCAAGCGAATTTTGCAACATTTTAAATTTGCGGCAGGTAAATCTGTGTCTGCGTGGGGAGGAAGGTATTTGTGGCAACTTGATGATTCTATTCAAAAAAAAATGACAGTGCGTTATAAAGAGGTTAAGAATCCCAAAAGAGCGGAGAAAGATGAGCTAGCAAAATTTGAAAAGACATTTAAGCGATTACCTTTTGCCAATTTGCGTCGATAGCTAAATCCGCCGCGAGATGAAGTATTAATCTATTAAATAAAAAAAGGCCACAGAGGAGCTGTGGCTTATTTGAGGAACTCTTGGGCATCGCGCGATACTAGCTCAATCATCCGAAGAGAGAGCATGGCTGCTCCTTTGTTGTTGCGGATGTTGCCGATGTTGTGCCTTATTTCCGTTTCCACTAGCCGCCTGTCTTTGCCGAATTTGAGAGATGCCTCTACATAGAGAAGCCCACTTTCGAGCGTTGGCGACAATTCAGGAGCAAAGATGGACCTCTTGAATTCCGGCATTTTGGCCGTGAGCCGCAGCTGTTCACTATAGAGCGTCCCAGAATGCTCGGGGTATCCGGGGATGACGGTGTGGCATGTGCATTCTTGATACATTATCCACACATCGGGCACTCTGCTCATTGCTCGGTAGTGCATCGAGATGGCTTGGAAGCCAATTCCGAGCTCTTTCGCTTCCGGCAAGTCGTCCATATAATCCGGAGCAAACAGCTCGAGCTTCGTACCGGGCTTTATGATTTCTTCTATCGTCAACGCGAAAATCGGTGAAGTAGCACTTTCAGAGTGTTTCATTTTTTCTCCTTTGATGAACTTTGTCGAGCTTGAGCTTATTCCTAAAAATGGATTTTGTCCAGCAACTTTTTTGGAGACGGCGCGACCATGAGTACATTTATCGCCCTCGGCCTAAATGTTCGCCGCCGCTCGCATTTGGCCTGGGCACCAGCTCGCAAAATTTTCTTCTGAAAATTTTATGCTCCGCTGTTCGATTCCCTCACGCAAGCAAAATTGTTTGCTTGCTCGTCTCCAAAAACAAAAATCGCCCGCTTCCGCAGGCTGATTTTTGTAATTTTGGAGACGGAGGGAATCGAACCCTCGTGCATATAAGTTTCTCAAATGTTTCTACGCAATGTGTCAATGCTTAAATTTTAAGAAATATTATTTAAAGCAAAGCGAAACATAATATTCCCGATCTTCTAAGTTTTGGTAAATAGTCGAAGCATGCTATTTACCTATCCCCTCAATATAACACCGCATTCACCAAGAGAGAAAAAAAATGGTGCGATGGCATTCGGCCGCGAACTTACGCTCGAGCGGTTGCGAAAGCTAAATCGTTTACTCCAAAATATGGAGAAGCAATTTTTCGTGCGTTTGCACTTAAGTTTCTCAAAGTTTAACGAGTTTGTGAGAGTTCTCGATTGCGCACAAGAAAGATCGCCCATATGTCTATGCCGATCATCCCCGCATGAAAAAGCTAGCAAGCTTGTGGGCTAGTCAGCTTGTAAGTTAAAGACGGAAAGGAATAAGAAAGTTTTCAATATCCTTACCCTCACATTATAGCATATTTTTACTGATTTGCAATATGTGTTTAACTCTATAGACAAAAATATCCAAAAGACTACAGTAAAGCTATGGACAGTTCGTTGACAGAGACTCGACTGCTTGCTGCAAAGCAAGGTGACCAAAACGCGTTTGAAAAATTTGTTGGTGAGATCCACCCTCTTGCGATGTGCACAATCAAGCCGATGATTGTCGACTATCGCGATGCCGAAGAGATTTTTTCAGACACCATGGTGGCGATCTGGCGTTCGCTTCAGAAATTTGTGGCTAACAAAGGTGATGCGCTGGCATGGGTTCTGGCAATTACCAGAAACACTGCGCATAACTTCTTGCGGCACAAAAGAGCCTTGAAGCGAGACGGTGGGACTGCTAAGTTAGTTCAGGTGGATCAGTTAAATTCACCATCCCGTGACAACTCTCAAGAAGCGACAACGGAAAACCCTCACAGTATACTTGCGGCAAAGGAGATATGGGAAAGTTTTTTTAAGGCAGCAAACAGACTCTCTCAAAGGAAGCGAGAAGTGGCAATAAGCTTTTTTTGGTATGGTCAAAACTGTGAAGAGATCGGGGCACTGTTTGACACCTCAAAAAAGACCGTTGCCCTACAGCTTCACCAGGCCAGAGTCGAGCTGCGAAAAAAACTTGCACCAGAATTCTTTGAACTCGCTGCATAATCCGCATAACAAAACGTGTGCGGATTTTTTAATACTTCATTTCTCTTCGCATTTCCCTCTCGGCATCTTTCTTTTTTAAGGTCTCCCGTTTGTCAAACTTTTTCTTTCCCTTTGCGAGCGCGATATCTACTTTCAATTTTTTGCCCTTGGCGAATATTCCAAGCGGAATTATCGTAATTCCTTTCTTCTCGCCTTCGTTATGCAGATGCAAAATTTCCTTTTTGGTCAAGAGAAGTTTGCGGGCTCGCACTCTGTCGTAATCCACCGGAGTGTTCTTGGCCTGATACGGAGGCAAGTCAAAATTCAAAAGGAACGTCTCGCCGCCGCGCACGGATACGTGCGCGGCATCTAGCGAGCCCTGATTGTTCTTTATCGCCTTTACCTCAAATCCAAGCAATTCAATACCCGCCTCCATCTTTTCTAGGATTTCATAGTTCAAATGCGCCTTTTTGTTCGCGACGAGAGCCATAGGGAAAGTATAGAGTAGAAAGTAGAAAGTAGAAAGTATGGACCTTGAAGGGTGCAAGTTTTGAGGGGCTTCGCAGGCGGGTAGCCGAGACTGAGCAAAAATTCAGTAGAATTTTATTCGTGCCCGACTCAGTGCACACCCCGACAGGTCCTTCTTGCTACCCGAATGTCAGCGCATACAACCGCACACCTTTGTCGGCTTTGATATGAAAGACGCCTGATTTTCTCTCTTTGTTGTCGATAATTGGATAAAGAGTCGCGGATTGTATAGGGATGCTTGATACATTCATCACATCCTCCTGCCCCTGCACTTTGTTTTGCATCTGTATCCTTCCTCCATTCGGCGCCTCCGCCACCAGATACACTTTCATCGCATCATAGGAGAACGCCAGCTCCGCTTCCCCTCCCGATTCTATGTATTGCTCCTCTATCTTCCACTTGCCTCCGAGATAAAATTTGTTGGCGACAAGCGAGCTCGGAATAGCAAAGCTATTTTCATACGCTTTGCCTCCGTCTCCATTGCCGAAAAATTGCGCGTTCCTAAAAGCGCCGAAATACGCCTCTCTGCTTTGGGCGTCTACCACTTCGGACGGCACGGAAGCGCTCACATTGCCGTTTGTCGGGGTCTGCTCTCCCAATTTCTCCGCTCTCTCCGCCAAAAGCTCTTTTATTTTGCTTTCCGTTTCTTCGTATGCGCCTTCTCCGATATGGTCGAAGCGAATGAAGCCATCTATATCTATCAGATACTTGTGCGGCCAAGCGTTATTCTGATACGCGTTCCATGTGGCGTAATCGTTATCTAAAACAGCCGGGAAAGTGAGCCCAAACTTTTTGAACGCCGCCTGCACATTTTCTTTTTTATGCTCAAATGCGAATTCCGGCGTGTGAATGGCCACAATTTCAAGCCCCATATCCTTGTACTTTTTATACCATGCGGCAAGATACGGATATGTGCGTTGGCAGTTGATACAGCTATAGGTCATCATATCTAGGAGTATCACTTTCTTGCCCACCAAATCCGCAAGCTTGAAGGGAGCGCTATTCACAAAGCCGGCAGGATTCACAATCTCCACATATTTTGGATAGAGGATTGATTTGGCCTGTACTGATAGCTTGGTGGACTTTGCGGTGACAGGAGAGACAGAAGGTGAAGAAGGGACAGAAGAGGTAGAAACAGGGACAGAGATAGCGCCTGTGCTTAGCTCTATCACTTCAGGAATAGTCGGCATCGGCTTTTCATCCGCTTTCAAAAGCGTCTGCTCCACCTTCGTGATGTCAAAGAATCCTTGCGAGAGGAGATATGTCTGAAGCTTTTTGTCTGCTCCTGTGATGATGAATACGCCAACGAGAAGAAACAGCACACCAAGCGAGCGCTTGAACCATCCGTGGGTATCGGATACCCATCCCAATTTACCTACAAGCTTCTGGCCAATGAGCGCGACCAAAAGCAAAGCGAGAGAAAGCCCAATAGCGTATGCGATTAAATCAACGAGCCCTTTTGCGAAGCTCTGCGGCAAAACTGTGGCGAGAATGACAAAATATGTAGGAGAGCAGGAAGAAAAAACGGGCCCGAGAGATGCGCCGATAACGATGTCGCCCCAGAAGCTTTCCTTTTTCACACCTTCGGCGAGGAGAGTGTTGGACTTCCGGCTCATATAGAGATTCCATTTCAAGGCACCTCTCTCCCAAAGCGTCGGGAAAAGCGTAATGAGCCCGAAGAAAATAAGAATCGTGCCGGAAAAGTATTGCCAGAACGATTGCGGGATATCTATAAAATATGTGGATGCTTTGAGAAGAAGTGTAAAGACGACGACAGACACAGCGAGAGACGCCGTAATCACATACGGCTTCCACCTGGAGCGCGTATCCGCAAGCGAGCCGCCTACAATTACAGGCAGAAGCGGAAGCACACACGGCGCAAGCACAGTGAGCACCCCTGCGACAAATGAAATAAGTAGGAATGTCATGTTCGTATTATAGCGCAGCAAAAGGTATTGCCATATTCCAACACCGAAAGAAATTTCCAGCGAAATTTCTTCCTTATGCTTCAGCGGATTTTCGGCAGTAGCCGAACCATGCAAATCCGCTTCCAGAGTGTTTCCAATGGCAATACCTTTTGCTGCCCCTTATTTGCAATTCGCTCCCAAACAGGTAGTGTAATCAGCAGAAATTGACAATTCATCGAACCTCAAACCCAAACCCAGAACCAACCATGGAATCCAGAACAATCCTCATGACCGGAAGCGGCGGGCGTGAACAAGCCCTCCTGAAAAAACTCCGTGAAGACAAACGAGTGGGCGAGATTTTCATCGCTCCAGGCAATGCCGGCACGGGCCAAGCAGGCACCAATGTCGACATTCAAGCGACGGACATCAACGCACTTCTCGAATTCGCACGCCAGAAAAAGCCCTTCCTCACCATCTTCACCGGCGAGGATGTTTTGGCAGAAGGCGGTGTGGACGCTTTCCGGATGCATTGCCACAGGGCATTCGGCCCCACCAAAAAGGCAGCGCGCATCGAATCTTCCAAAAAATTCTCAAAGGAATTGATGGTGAACGCGAGCATTCCCACGGCACCCTTTGCTGTCTTTACGGACTACCATTCGGCGCTCGCCTACGTCGACGGACATGGTGGTACCTTCAGGCCATGCATGATCAAGGCTTCAGGCCTTGCCCAAGGCAAAGGTGCTGTGGCGTGCAAGACTCTCGCGGAAGCGAAGCAGGCACTCCAAGCAATGTTCGTCGACAAGAAATTCGGCGAGGCCAGCTTGACCGTCGTCATTGAGAAATTCCTCGAAGGAGGCATCGAATTCTCCGCTCATGGCATTGCGGGAGGAGGACGCCATTTCCTTTTCCCTTTCGCCATGGATCACAAGAAAGCGTTTGAGAATGACGAAGGCGAGAATACCGGCGGCATGGGCACCATTGCCCCTGTATTCCAATCACCCATGCTGAGGCAGTATGCCAACGATACGATTGCCAAAACTCTGGAGCAGCTCGAGAGCTGGAATTCGCGATTCGAAGGATGTCTCTATCCGGGCTTCATGCTCCAGGGAGACACTCCGTATGTCCTGGAGTTCAACGCGCGTTTCGGCGATCCCGAGACGCAGGTGTACATGAGGCTTCTGGAATCGCCCCTTCTGGACCTCTTCATGTATTCGGCAAATCAGGACATGTCCCACTGCCCCGAGCCGAAATGGCGCCCGGGATACGCTGTGTGCATCATGGCCTGCGCCGCAGGCTACCCCGGCCCTCCCCGTAAAGGAGACGTCATCACCGGCATCGAAGAAGCGGAAGCGCTTCCAGATATCGTGGTGTATCACTCCGGCACGAAAGCGACGCCAGAGGGCATCGTTACCAATGGCGGGCGCGTGCTCGGAGTGTCGGCGTATGCTGATGATCTGGGCACAGCTCTCTCAAAGGCCTACAGCGCCATGAGCTTGATCAACTTCACAGGGATGCACTATCGCCCTGACATCGGCAAGAGGTATCGAGAACTTCGCTAGCCCTTTCAACCCTCCCTCCCCGAGAAATCGCGGAGGGGATTTTTTATTTCCGAAAATATAGGAACGTCGGGTATTCCTCTATTTTACGAGCCGAGGTGGTTGTTGCTATAAAATCCTTTATTTGATATAGTTTTCCTAACAAAAAGAACTTGGCTACAACGGACGCAAAAGTAAATCATCAAATAAGAGCGCAATCATTGCGAGTCATAGGCCCGAAAGGAGAGAATTTCGGCGTTATTACGCTTTCCGAAGCCCTCATGAAAGCCAACGAAGCGGGGCTTGACCTCATAGAGATATCGCCGGACGCTCTGCCCCCGGTTGCAAAAATCGCGGATTATGGTAAATTCATATACGAAGCTAACAAGAAGCAAAAAGCGGCAAAGCTAAAGGCGCATACCGTAGAGGTGAAATCCTTGCAGGTAAAGATAGGCACAGGCGAGCACGACTTGGCGCTCAAAGCCAAAAAAGCGTCCGAATGGCTTGCAAAAGGCAAC
>DATDXX010000064.1:0-4526 GCA_036517135.1 Minisyncoccota bacterium
TTCATTAATTCTTCCAGTCCATATAACCTGAGCATCTGTTCCTTGCTTCAAGAGATTATTATAATTTCTATAGGCCTCAGTCTGACTAATATCTCCATTATCAGGGACTTCTTCTTGAGTTCCAAATTGTTTGTATTCAGATTTCATATATTTAATAATATCATAAACGGAAAGGGAGGGATTTGAACCCTCGATACGGTTTCCCGCATGCCGCTTTTCGAGAGCGGTGCCTTCAACCACTCAGCCACCTTTCCGTGCAAAACGCATACTATCAGTTTTTGCCAATTTATCAAAAAGCTGTTATATTTTGTGCTTGTGGCCCTATCGTCTATCGGTCAGGACATGCGCTTTTCAAGCACAGAAGCCGGGTTCGACTCCCGGTAGGGTCAAAGATAAAAAGCCGCCTTTAGGCGGCTTTTTGGACTTAAAATAAGTTTTCCACAGATTGTAAATTGAACAAATGATTAAAGCTAGATATAATAATTGTATGCGTTCACATAAGCATCTAAAGGAAAAGGCAATCGAATTAAGAAAAGTTGGCAAAAGTTATTCGGAGATACTAAAGATTCTCAATTTACCTTCAAAAGGCACACTCAGCTTATGGTTTAGAGATATTCAATTGAATATGGAGGAGCGAAAGAGATTGGAGAAGAATATGAAATTAGCAACGGATCGGGGTCTCAAAAAATTTAATGTGAATCGATCAAAAAGGATTCTAGAAGAAAACCAGCAAGCTCGGCTTCAAGGTATACTCAAAATAGGTGCTATATCTAAAAGGGAGTTACTCCTAATTGGTAGCACTCTTTACTGGGGTGAAGGAACCAAAGCGGAAAATAAAGGTAGTGCAAAAGCAATTACATTTACCAATTCTGATCCGTTGATGATTGCGGTATTTATGAGATTTGTACGCACGATATGGAATGTGGAGGAGCGTAGAATTAGGGCTGGGATACACATTTACCCGAGCATAAAGCCAGCTGACGCAAGGAAATATTGGTCAAAGGTCACTCGACTGCCTCCAGAAAGGTTTTATATTGTTAATCAAGTAAGCAGAGCAAGTCAAGGAAAAAGAGCCTATAATCTACTGCCCTACGGTACCGCAGCTATAAAAATAAACAATCGGAAGTTGTTTTATGATATAAAGGGTATGATTCAAGGAGTAATAAATGGTCTAAAAAATTTATGAAAAAAAACAAAAGTAACATCATAGTGCTATATGGAGCAATGGCTGTTGGCAAACTTACAGTTGGTAAGATCCTCGCAACAAAACTTGGATATAGGCTGACACATAACCATCTTATCAATGATCTTGTGTGGAGTGTATTTAAACGAAATACTCTTGAATCAAATAAGATGGTAGAAAAACTTCGTTACGAATTTTACGAAACTGCAGCAAAATTTGGACATAATTTAGTTATAACGCATTGTTACGCTCATGACTATGTATCTCCTACATTTTTGTCAGATCCTCAATACTTAAAAACCTTAGAAAAACATCTGAGGAAAGCCGGTGCAAAAGTTCTGTTTGTCCATTTACAGGCAGAACGAAAAACCCTTTTAAAGAGAGTAAGAGATACTTCTCGAAGGGAACACCAAAAACTCACAGACACTTCGATAATGAAAGACTACTTGAAAAGTAAAGACTTCAAGACTTCTGCTCCGGTAGAAAATAATCTTGTCATCGATAATACAAGTCTCTCTCCAGAAAGAGTGGTGGAAATGATCATTCGGCATTTGAGGAAATGAAAATACTTGCAATAGAGACATCTTGTGACGACACGGCTGTGGCATTGCTTGAAATAAAGAAAAACAAAATAAAAATCTTGGCAGATACGATTGTATCGCAGGCAAAAATCCATGAGAAATATGGAGGCGTCTTTCCTATGAAGGCGAAGATGGCGCATGCCAAAAATCTCGTACCTGCATTACTCAAAGTATTGAGCGATTACAACATAAAAGGAACTGAGTTCCCACTTGGGAACTTAGTTTCCAAGTCCAAAATTGATCGGGTAAAGAAAATATTGGAAAGAGAGCCGGAATTATTTGATGCCGTAGAAAAACACCTTCTGTATATATCACCGCCAGAGATAGACAGAATAGCTGTCACATACGGCCCGGGGCTCGAGCCCGCGCTTTGGGTAGGGATAAATTTCGCCAAAGCGCTTTCAATCCTTTGGAATGTGCCTGTAGTACCTGTAAATCATATGCGCGGGCACTTTTTAGCGCCTCTTGCAGAAAGTAAGACCATCAAATTCCCCGCTCTTGGACTCCTCATATCCGGAGGTCACACGGAGCTTATTTTGGCCAAAAGCCCTGCTTCATACAAGCTTCTTGGCACTACTCGTGACGATGCTTGCGGCGAAGCGTACGACAAAGTGGCGCGAATTCTCGACCTCCCATACCCAGGTGGACCACACATTGCCCGGCTTGCAGCAGAAGGTAGAAAGTCGAAAGTAGAAAGTAGAAATGAATTCAAATTACCAAGGCCGATGATTCATACCAAAAATTTGGAATTTTCATTCGCAGGGCTCAAGACGGCTGTTCTTTATTTGGTCAGGAAAGTGGAAAGTACCCGCCTGCCATCGCCTGAGCGAAGTAAAAGCGGGCAGGGAGGGTGGAAAGTAGAGCAAAAAGAGAAAGAGAACATTGCTCGTGAATTTGAAGAAGCTGTGAAGGATGTGCTCGTAGTAAAGACAGGAAAAGCATTGGAAGTAAATAAAGTGAAAACTCTTGTCGTAGGAGGCGGAGTGTCTGCTAATGCATACATAATGAAAAACCTAGAAAAACTCGCCCTGAAATTTGATGTCAAATTTTTGGGCTCCTCCCCTGCCCTCGCCACAGACAACGCCGTGATGATCGGCGTCGCCGGCTATTTCGCAAGGCCCTCGCCCCTCTCCAAAATCAAAGCAACGGGCAATCTACCAATAGAAACATAGACCACATCACCATATCGTGACGACCGTCAGCTTATGGTGATATTGAAAAGCACCGTGCTCTTTTTTGAGAAAATGGGAGAAAATGCTAATATTTTGTGCATGAACGAGAAATTTTTAAAGCCCTATAATCCAGAGGATACGGAAGCTCGGATATACGAGCTATGGGAGCAAAGCGGGCTTTTCAATCCTGATGTCTGTATTGAAAAAAGTGCGACAACGCCAGATGCGGAGCCATTCTCCATAGTGCTCCCTCCGCCTAATGTGACGGGCACATTACACATGGGAAGCTCCTTAATGCTCGCGATAGAAGACACAATAGTGCGCTTCAAAAGAATGCAGGGTAAGAAAACGCTATGGATCCCCGGGATGGACCATGCCGCCATCGCTACGCAATCAAAAGTAGAAAAGCTTTTGGAGAAAGAAGGCAAGAAAAGGACAGATTTGGGCCGAGAAGAATTCTTGAAGCGGGTAGAGCAATTTGCCGATGCCAACAAAGCGACGATGACGAAGCAATTGAAAGCGCTTGGCTCGTCTTTGGATTGGACGCGAGAGGCGTTTACATTGGACGAGAAGCGCGAGCTCGCTGTGCGCACTGCCTTCAAGCAAATGTATGACGAAGGGCTCATTTATCGCGGCCACAGAATCGTGAACTGGGATCCCAAGGGCCAGACCACCATATCTGATGATGAAATTTTGTATAGAGAAGAAAAAAGCAAATTTTATTATTTGAAATACGGTCCTTTCACAATCGGCACGGCTCGCCCGGAGACGAAATTTGGCGACAAATATGTGGTGATGCATCCTAAGGATAAGAGATACAAAAAATACAAAGATGGAGAGAAGTTGGAGCTTGAATGGATAAACGGGCCGATAACGGCGACCGTCGTCAAAGACGATGCTATTGATATGGAATTCGGCACGGGCGTCATGACTATCACTCCGTGGCACTCCAATGCGGACTTTGATATCGCGGAGAGGCACAAGCTTGATAAAGAGCAAATCATAGATGCGCACGGCAGGTTGCTCTCGATTGCGGGAGAGTTTGCTGGCTTGAAAATTTCTGAAGCGAGAGAGAAAATTGTAGACAAGCTCCGAGCGAAGGGTCTTTTGGAGAAAGAGGAGGATTATACACACAATGTGGCAACGGCAGAACGCACAAACGGCATCATAGAGCCGCAGATAATGAAGCAATGGTTCATAGATGTAAACAGGCCGATTCCCTCTCGTGATGACAAAAGTTTGAAAGAGCTCATGCATGAAGCTGTGGAAAAGGATGGCATAAAAATCCTGCCTGACAGATTTGAAAAGGAGTATTTCCACTGGATTACGAATCTTCGCGACTGGTGCATCTCGCGCCAAATCTGGTACGGACATCGGATTCCTGTTTGGTATCATGAGCCAAAATGCGTGCCAAAGCTGGGACGCGAAAACGAAATAGAAAAATGTATTGAAATAATTGTCGCGCACGAAAAGCCGACCTGTGAGTTTTGCGATGCGGAATATGTACAGGACCAGGACACGCTGGACACATGGTTTTCGGCCGGGCTGTGGACATTCTCCACGCTTGGATGGCCCGCCTGCCAGCGCCTG
>DATDXX010000065.1:0-29897 GCA_036517135.1 Minisyncoccota bacterium
TTCTTTGAAGCCCTGCTTTTGAATTTCTCTACACGGCCTGCCGTATCAATGAGAGATTCTGTGTTGGTATAGAAAGGATGAGATGCAGAAGAGATTTCCACGCGATAATGCGGATATTCTTTGCCTTCGTATTTGCATGTGTCTTTGGTGGCTACGCAGGAAGAAAT
Source organism: Minisyncoccota bacterium (assembly GCA_036517135.1). GTDB lineage: Bacteria > Patescibacteriota > Minisyncoccia > Phycocordibacterales > CAIRYW01 > JAQBQZ01. The sequence goes on from DATDXX010000065.1 coordinate 168, forward strand.
AAGAAACTTCGCCCCCGTCGAGCTGTCTTCAAACACCACCTCCCTATAATTTGCCGGATGTATGTCTTTTTTCATACAAGAAGCATTATAGATAAAAAACTAAAATACGCAAGTAAACCCCGTTAGAAGCCCACATAGGGCATTAAATCCCGTGTTCGCTAAAACCGGACTGCATTCATCTCCACGTGGCTTGCCGTAGGGCATTCTGCTTCTAACAGGATAAAAAAGAGTGCTTGCCAGTAACCACGACTTTCTGATATGCTTTTCAGTAACTTATTAGTTAACTAACTAACATATGGTAAATCCGGAACAACCAGAATATATATCAAATCTTCGTTCATTAACAGCAAATGAGCAAAACCAAGCTTTTCATGCTGCCGGCGATGATACACAGGCATGGGCTATTTTGCTAGCTGATGGCAAATTTGTTTTTAAAACGGATGAGTTTGAGCCTGAAACTTCTTTAGCGGAACCCAACATGGTTGCATGTTCCTACATTGGTGAGGAAGAAAATGCAGAATAACAAGTAACTAAAACATTTCCTTTTTAGTTTCTTCTGCATTTCCTCACAAGCTCACTAGCTGACAAGCTTAAAAGCTTCTTCTTAGTATTCCATTCCTCCCTGCGGATTCACTTCCTTCTCCGCTTTAGGTTCTTCCGCAATTGCCACCTCTGTCGTTAAAAGTATCGCTGCCGCAGAACAGGCATTTTCAACCGCGCTTCTCGTTACTTTAACTGGATCAATAATTCCAGCCTCTATCATGTCAGAGACAGCAACATCCTTCAAAAAGTCGTGGCCTGCGTTTTCATTTTTATGCTTTCTGATTTCATCTATTACGACAGAACCATCGTCCTTGCCCGAATTTATCGCTATCTGCCTCATTGGGGCATCAAGTGAGCGTATGACCACATTGTAACCGACTTCTTCGTCTTTTGAGCTAAATGTGTGTTTTTTGTCATTAAGTTTTTTTGCCACTTTAAGTAGTGCGCTCCCGCCGCCCGCCACAATTCCCTCTTCTATTGCAGCTTTTGTAGCATTTACCGCATCTTCAATTTTTAATTTTAAATATTTCATTTCAGTCTCCGTCGCCGCTCCAACATTTATCACCGCTACTCCGCCGGAGAGTTTCGCTATTCTTTCATCAATTTTTTCAATATCATATTTTGAATCGGTGTTCTCTTTCTGTTTTTTTAATTGAGCAACCCTTTTTTCAATTTCCGCCCGCTTTCCTTTGCCTCCGACAATGATCGTCTTGTCTTTGTCAGCAAGAATTTTGTGTGCCCTCCCTAGCATTTCTATTTTTGCCTTTTCAAATGTAATTCCTATTTCATCAGAAATAACTGTTGCCCCGAGAGTCACCGCAATGTCTTCTAGCGTTTCTTTTTTTCTGTCGCCATACCCCGGTGCTTTTATCGCCAGAACATTGAACGTGCCCCGTATTTTATTCACGATAAAAGTTGAAAGCGCCTCGCCTTCCACATCTTCGGCAATGATAACCAAGTCCTTTTTTCCGGTTTGCGCTATTTTTTCTAAAAGCGGTAAAATATCCTTTATTCCTGCTATTTTCTTATCTGTAAGAAGCACCAAAACATCCCGATATTCTGCCTCCATTCTTTCAGGATTCGTCACCATATACGGCGATACATAACCTTTGTCAAACTGCATTCCCTCAACTACTTCGCTTAGAACTCCGATTGACTGTGATTCTTCAACAGTTACCACTCCATCTTTGCCTACTTTATTTATTGTGTCAGCAATGATAGCGCCAACTTCCGCGCTTTCCGCTGCAATTGTAGCCACCTGCCTGTATTCTTCTTTTGTTTTTATTGATTTCGAAATTTTCCTGAGTTCCTCCACAACATCTTTTGAAGCTCGCTCAATACCATGTTTTATTCCTATTGCATTTAGTCCCATAGTACTATGCTTGAGACCTTCAGTAATAATCGCCTGTGTCAAAATGGTCGCTGTAGTGGTGCCATCTCCAGCTTTGTCATTAGTTTTGCTCGCAACTTCCTTCACGATTTCCGCTCCCATATTTTCGAATTTATTTGAGAGAGTAATTTCTTTGGCAATTGTCACTCCGTCGTTTGTAATCATCGGTGCTCCAAAAGACTTTTCTAAAACCACATTGCGTCCGCGGGGACCAATTGTAACCTTTACCGCGTCTGCCACCTTATCCACTCCTCTTTTCAAGAATTTCCTTGCTTCTTCGTTGTAGATAATCTGTTTGCTCATATAAGTGCGGCACTAATCCACGAATTCATGCGAATTTACGAATAAAAGAATTTTATTCGTGTCATTCGTGGTAATTCGTAATTTGTGTCGTTTAATTATTTTATAATTGCTAAAATACTCGATTCGCTTAAAATATAATATTCTTCTTCATTAATTTTCACTTCATCATATCCGTATTTAGAAAAAACTATTTTGTCTCCAACTTTAACACTCATTGGTAACAATTTACCGTCCTCATATTTTCCCCCTCCTACCGCAACTACCTTTCCCTGTTCCGGTTTTTCTTTACTCACGGTATCAGGAATAATGATGCCGGATGCTGATTTTTTATCCATCTCTTTGGGAGATAAGGGCTTTACCAAGACTTTGTCTTGAAGAGGTATAATTTTTATTTTAGATTGATTGGATTGTTTCGACATGGAAAATATTGTTAATTCCTGGTTAAACTCAGGTGTGCCATTATATAGGCTTTTTGACCATAAAAGCAACTTGCAATTATTATTGGGTATGCTACAATTGCGCCGACAGTCATTACTCCTAAATAAACGCTCTAAATAAGCGCATTTTGGAGAAGTGTAGCTTTATTCAATTTCGTCGCAAATTACTCAATCTTTTAATATCTATTTTTAATATCTAATTTATGATTGCTTCATATCTTCCTTATGTTCAGATTATTTTGTCCGTGATACTTGTTGGCCTTATTTTGCTTCAGCAGTCCGACGCGTCAATTGGCGCAGCATTCGGAGGAGATTCGCTCGGCGGAAGCGTGCATACGCGCCGCGGCCCTGAGAAAATAGTCTTTGTGGGAACTATCGTCATTGCCGTTCTTTTCGCTCTTTCGGCTTTTGTGGCTCTTATATTGCGTTAAACTTGTTGCGCTAAACCCTAACTTTTAATTCCATACAATAGGTTCCTTCGTGAAAAAACTGACAATAAAAACTCTACGGGAGAGACTCCTGGATCTGATTGAGAAAATGAGCGTATCGGAAAAGATAATTTTTTCTATACTTGCAGTAATACTCATCGTAAGTTCTCTTATTCTTTTTAAGCGCGCAAGCGCCACGTTAAGCATTGAAGTGCCGGTATCCGGCGGCACTCTAAAAGAAGGCGTTGTAGGTTATCCAAGATATGTAAACCCTCTTCTTCCTGTAACAGATTCAGGTCGAGATCTGGCAACATTGGTCTTTTCCGGCCTTATAAAAATTGGCCCTGAAGGCAAGCTCATTCTAGACCTAGCAAAAAACTACCAAATTTCAGAGGACGGCCTTATTTACATTTTCACCCTCAAAGACGACATTTACTTTCATGATAATGTCCCTGTAACCGCTTATGATGTTGAGTTTACGGTAAAAAAGGTGACAGATCCAATAATTAAAAGTCCGAAAGCTGCAAATTGGCAGGGTGTATCTGTCAAAGCAACAGGAGAAAAAACAATTGAGTTTACTTTGAAAAAATCTTACGCTCCGTTCATACAAAACCTCACTTTGGGAATACTTCCCGAACATATATGGAAAGACGTGGATTCAGACGCATTTCTTTTTAGTGAATTTAATTTTGAGCCGGTGGGTAGCGGACCATATAAGATACAGGAAATTAAAAGAAATGTTTCCGGACTTCCTGATTATTATCATTTAGTCCCATTCACGCGTTATACTTTAGGTTCGGCTTACATAAGTAACATTTACATTTATTTTTTCACCAGCGAAGACAAGCTCATGGAGGCATATCAAAGCGGCACCATAGACAGCATGAGCTCCATTGCTCCTGAAAACGCGAAAGCAGTTGACAGCGGCAGGTCCAATATTTTGACTTCCCCTTTACCAAGAATTTACGCAGTGTTTTTCAACCAAAACGAAGCGCAAGTATTTGTGGAAAAGAGTGTTCGGCAGGCGCTTTCTCTTGCTACACCGAAAGAAGAGATTATCAAAAACATACTCGGGGGATTCGGCACTCCGATAGAAAGCCCTTTGCCTGCCAACATTTCCAAAGTCACTGCCGAGAAAACAACAAGAGAAGAGAGCTTTATAAAGGCGAAAGCACTTCTTGCCAAGGCCGGATGGACCGTTGATGGAAGTGGAATACTCGTCAAAAAAGATAAGAAGGGTTCTGTGGCACTATCATTTTCACTTTCGACTTCAGATGTGCCTGAGCTTATTGCCACCGCAGAACTTTTGAAAACTGCTTGGGAGAAACTTGGAGCTAAAGTTGAGATTAAAATTTTCAATACGCCTGATCTTGAGCAGAATGTGATCGTACCAAGAAAGTACGACGCACTGCTTTTTGGCGAGGCAATAGGAAGAAATACCGACCTTTTCGCTTTCTGGCATTCTGGAGAACGATTAAGTCCGGGACTTAACATTGCCCTTTATACGAATTCAAAAGCGGACAAATATTTGTCTGACGCAAGAGCCACGAATGATGAAGACAAGAGGATTTCGCTTTATCAAAGTTTTGAAAAAGAGATAGTAAATGACATTCCATCGATTTTTCTCTACTCTCCTGATCTTATCTATATAGTGCCAAAGAGTCTCCAGGGCACATCTATAGAAAGTATTACTGGCTCATCGGAAAGATTTTCTAACGTGGAAAAATGGTATTTAGAAACAGAGAACATCTGGCAGATACCGTTTTTGATGAAATAAATTCATCCGCCAAAAATTTATTTTATAAACTTTATAACTCTTTAATTTTCAAACCACATTATGTCATTCAATAAAAAAATGTTGTTAAAAATTTAGGCGGATTAATCAAAAGATGGCGAACAAATAATGCCATTTTTCACAAACGGGATGGATCCCGTTGAGAGCACGCGGTCGCAAAAACTAAAAAATTATATGAAAATAAACAAAAAAAAGAAATTTATAAACATAATCAAGCAAAGTCTCGGTTTGAAGACCGCGACCTGCTTCTAATGGGATGGAAAACAGAAGACAAGGTCACAGGCGACATTATTTTCGCGCGCCGATGACACGAGTGGTCCGCAAAGACGGGGTAGAAGAGTCTCGTGGCGCAGCTCAAAAACCAGAGCATAGAGAGAGTTTTATGCCCGGTACTCCACACAATAATGCGCCTCACACTGCTAGGCGTAGGTCAATGCCATTCTCTCCTGAGCGTGGGCTTAGGCGCGAAAAACCTCAATTTCGCGAGCAAAGACATGAAGAAAAAGCGAATGTTACTCTCTCCATACCGGGAGCGGGCGAAAACATCCGTATCATACCTTTGGGCGGAGTGGAAGAAATCGGCAAGAATATGACAGCCATAGAATACAAAAACGACATCGTGATTATAGACATCGGGCTTGCCTTCAAAGACGAAGATACCCCAGGTATTGACTACATTTTGCCCAACACAAAATATTTAGAGGAAAGAAAAGAGAGAGTGCGCGCCGTCATCATCACACATGGCCATTTGGACCATATCGGCGGAGTACCCTATGTAATGCCGCGCATCGGCAATCCACCGCTTTATACCAGAAATCTAACGGCCCTTATGATAAAGAAGCGTCAATCGGAATTCCCACACTTGCCTCCGATTGATTTCAAAATTGTAGAAAACGACGAGACCATCACAGTCGGCGAAATGAAGATAAAATTCTTCGGCGTCACCCACTCTATCCCCGATTGTCTGGGCATTTGCATCAAGACCCCATGGGGCAACATCATAAATCCGGGCGACTACAAGCTCGAGCATACTGATGGCATCCCAAGCGATGCGGAAGAGAAAGTGTACGGGGAGCTCGCAAAAGAGCCGACCCTCCTTCTTATGACCGATTCCACAAACATAGAAAATCCCGGCTTCTCCACCCCGGAAGCGCTCGTCCACAAAAACTTGGATGAAATAGTGCGCACCATAAAGACCCGCCTCATCATAAGCATGTTTTCTTCGCATGTGCTCCGTATCGCCAAAATCGTAGAGGCCTGCGAGAAATACAACAAAAAGGTGGTGGTGGAAGGCAGAAGCATGAAAAACAACATAGACATCTGCAAAGAAGCGGGAATTCTTGATATAAAAAAGGATACTGTAATTCCCGCCACAGATATCCACCGCTATCCGCCGGACAGGATTGTGATTCTCGCCACGGGCGCGCAGGGCGATGATTTCGCAGCTCTCACCCGCCTTGCCAACAAGACACACAAGACAATCCAGCTCGGCAAAAACGACACAGTAGTCCTCTCTTCTTCGATAATCCCCGGCAATGAGCGCGCGGTCCAAGCAATGAAAGACAATATCACGCGCCGTGGCGCCAAGATCGTGCATTACCGCACATCAGAGGTGTTCATCCACTCTACAGGCCATGGCAACAGAGGCGAAATAGAATGGCTGCACAAAAAGCTAAAACCAAAATTCTTTATCCCGATACACGGCAATCATTATATGCTCCGACTTCATGCTGATCTGGCGCAGGGGCTCGGAACGCATGAAGATCACATCGCCGTGCCCGACAACGGCTCGCTAATTGAGATAGAAAATGGTGAAAAGATAAAGATGCTCAAAGAAAAAGCGCCATCAAATCCCGTGATGGTAGACGGCTTTGCGGTCGGCGATATGCAGGAGGTGGTCTTGCGCGACCGCCAGATGCTCGCGCAAGACGGTATGTTCGTGATTATCGCCTCCATCAATTCGCAGACGGGTAAGCTAAAGAAATCTCCGGATATCATCTCGCGCGGATTCGTGTATCTGCGTGAAAATCAAGAGCTTCTGCGACAAGCGAGGATAATCATAAAAAAGACGATAGAAGACAATGCATCCGGCCAGCATCCCATCAACTTTGATTTCATAAAGGATGTCGTCACCGACAACCTTTCCCGCTTCCTCTTCCAAAAGACAGCCAAAAGGCCTCTGGTGATTCCGGTTCTTCTTGGGGTGTGAAGAGAAGCTATTAGCTATTAGCTATTAGCTTTTAAGAAGTAAAGAAACGGATTTTAAAATCGAACGATCAAGTAAAATGTTTATAGTACTCCGCGATATTTCCTGTGTAAATTCTTTCGTCACCATTTGCTAATCTAATATTTTGAACAGTGCCGGTCTGATCGGTAATGTCTTTTATCAGAGGAGAAGCGTCAGTGTCCAAAAAAGATGCGTCCGCGAGATAGATTTTGTTTTGCGGTGGAACTCTTACTTTATTGTATAGGTGCATTTCATACTTATCGCCTTCCATCCATTTACCCTCTATCACTGCAGACTGAATGATTTTCTTGTCCAGCTTCTCGCTTAACAGTTGAAAAGCAATCGCTCTATGAAAACAAAGACACCACTTATTTTTAGCAGCTTCCGACAAAGAAATTCCTTCAGATGCGTGTTTGACCCACTCTGGATAATTGTCAGAAGGAGTCAAATCTATAACGTATCTTACCATTTCTTTTAAAGCCTGCTCAGGATTTTGCTTTAAAAGCTCATTAAATTTTTCTACTGCTTCTTTGTTTAATTTATCGGCAAATTCATTATCTACCTCTAAATGCTGATGTAAAAGGGGACCTTGATTCCATGGCTTATCGCCGACTGATAATGTAGGTAAGTTGTTGTAATTCGGCTCTTGACTACCGTAATTAAAATTCAAACTCTCACTCATTTTTTGTTTTCGCTCGCCAGCTTACAAGCTCATTAGCTCCAAAGCTTATTTGAGATGCTTCTTTAGGTGATTCCAGTATGAGTGGAGCTCGCGAGCGACAGCCTCTACTTCCGGGCCGTGCTCACGCTTGAGCTTTTTGTACTTAGCCATCACTTCAGAGACCGCCTTCTTGTATGACGCCTCGCTCGTCGTCTTTGCTTGCTCTAGTTTCTCTAGCACTTCGCCTTTGGCTTTGAGAGCCCAGCTTGCAATTTTTTTGCGCGTCTTTTTGCCTTCCTTTGTGCCATAGAGAAAATACGCTCCGGCCGCGGCTGCAACAGCAGCTGCCGCTAATCCTGCCCCTGCCACTGCTTTCTTTGTGCTTTTTTTCATAAAACTATTTTTTTTAATTTGTAATTGGATATTTTCTACACTCTACTTTCCACCCTCTACCTTCTACTTATCTTCTTTCCTTTTCTTTCGCGCCCTTCTAAACGCAAACACGGAAGACAAAAGCCCGGCTATCCCGTGCCCCTTCTCCTTGAGATGCTCTCTCGCCTCCTTGAGGTCATCCGCTATCTCGTCCGTCTCCTTCTTCGCGCGCTTGGTGATGTATTTGACGTCTGCAATGATGCGGATAAGATACGCCCCAGCCACCACCAGGATGACGGTCACGATTATCACGCTAATCGTAGTGATGAAAAAGAATGCGTCTGATTTCGCTACCGTATCCATACTTTCATTGTATCATATTCAGTGTGTTTAAGGATTATATTCTTCTTCTATATTTTCCTCCGGCATCCGGATCGTCTTAGTGCCAAGAACTACAAATACTAATCCAACGGCCAGATGAAGTATATGGTCAGCTCCGTTAGCCACAAAAAACCCTAGAACGTTTCCTTGTTCGGCTGAGTCTGTCGTTATAGCGCCGATTACTGCAAGCGCCAGATAAATAAAACCAAAAATACGAAGCGTTATGAGGAGAATTTTTTCATGTTGAAAAATGATGTAAAGCAGAGCAACTCCCGATATCAGATGAATCATATTATGGGCAAAGTCCGTATAAAATATTCCGTATTTACCGACAAGCGGATTCGCCGTTATTGCAAGAAACGATATAAGAACAAGAAGGACTCCGAGTATTATTGCGATTTTTTTTATCATTTTTTTAGCTTATACAATAAAATAAGAATTTTTCATTTCTCTCGCTGTATGTCGTTAATAATTTTCTTTTCTTCGAGCTCCTTTATGATCGTTTCAATCACTTTTTGAAGCGACATCGTTCCTGTATCTATAATCATATCAAAATGCTTTTTGTCTTCAAAATCCTTTATTCCGTAATACTTTTCAAAGCGGTCATAAATTGACCTTTCTCTAGCGCGCGTTTCTTCTCTCACAACTTCCACGTCCTTTTTCTCCCTTTTCGCAATACGCTCTGTGCGTTTGTTAAAGTCGCATAAAAAACATATCTTGAAGGAATCCGGTATAAAATGCCAGGCAAGGCGCGCTTCCACAATAAAATTGTCGTGCGTCCTGCCGAATTCTGCGATGATTTTATCGCGCTCAATATCATATTTGTCTTCATGTTTGGAAAGTTCTTCAAGCTCCATGAGTGTTATTCCCATTTTTTTTGCGGTTTCTCTCATAAAATCCCCGCCAGAAAAAAACTTGTAGCCGATGAGCTGTGCCACCCCTTTGCCGGTTGAAGTCTTGCCTGTCCCCGCCATTCCGAATATCGTTATCTTAGCCATTTTTCTGCAGTTTAAAAATTATAAAATCCTTAATTTTACTCCCTTTCAGTTCATATTCAGGAGTAAAAATCTTATCTAGAATATTCAGGCCAACATCTTCAAACACTTGCTCGTACCACTCGATAGGACGATGACTTTCAATGATCTCGTAACCACCTTCTTTTTTTATTTTTTTGTAATTGTGGTTATCTTCATATTTATTGCCAGTCGGGAAACGGAAATCTAGATTCGACTCTGGAATATTAAAAATCAGTGGATTGCAAAAGCCGATGTAAGCTAGCCCGTTTTCATTAAGAATATATGCGATATTCAGAACGATATCTCTCACTTCTTGCTCTGGCACGATACACAATACAAGATTATTTATTATTAAGTCAAAATGATCTTTAGGAATTTGGTTAAGAAAATTGTAGACATTTTCTGAACCAATTTTCTGACCAGCTTTTTCAGCCATCTCAGGATTTATGTCATAAACCTTTACGTTAGCGCCGAGCTTTTTAAGTGCGAGAGCAAGAACACCGGGACCTGCTCCATAGTCCAAGATTTTCTTGTTCCCAACATTCCCTAGAAGTGGAATTAAGGTGTGATCATAGTAAGCAAGTTTGATATTTTCATCTTCCAATTCTTTCGAAACAATGCTCCATTCTTTTTGGTCTGCAACAAATTTTGTATTTGAATCATTCATGTTTTTACGAGAACAGAATACTTAAAAATAAGAGTATTGTTGAGGCGACCAAATATGCGTTCACTTCTCGCCATTTACCACGAATAATAAACAAGACAAGAAATGTCGCAAACCCAGCAAACATAGCCTTATCCAATCCGAAGGTCCAAAAGGTCGTAACTATCATTATCAAGACAGCTATAATATCTGTGCGAGAATATGACTTAAGATCTTGTTTTTTTGGTAATAGCATCAGGCCGATAAAGAATAAAGCGCCTGTTGTTGCAACGACGGGCACGAGATTTATAAGTGGAATAAGCAAAAGGAAAAGAGACATCAAGATAGCCACAACAACAGCGACAAGGCCAGTCCTGCCACCTTCACCAATACCCACAGCACTTTCCACATACGTAATAAGGTTAGAGGTTCCTGTCAGTGCTCCAATAACTGTACCGCCACCATCAACTATTAAACCTTCTTTCAGTCTCGGTAGATTGCCGTTTTTATCAACTATGGAGGTATTTCTCGTCAGACCAATAAATTTAGCGATACTTCCGTAGAAATCAAGAATAAAAAGTACTAATATCACTGACCAGATTTTTGGATCAAGAATAATACTCCAATCAAGGGCGAAGAGAGCAGAAAACATATCTTTGGACAAACGTATTGATTCTATAGGTTGTCCTACGCCTATAAAATGTGCGATTATTGATGCACCGATAATGCTAAAAAGAACAGAACCACGGACCTTCAGATACTTCAAAAGGATTACGAGTATAAGTCCGATATAGAAAATTATTGCTTCATTGGAGAGTAGGAGTCCAATACTTTTCATTTTTATGCCTTCGTAAGCAAGCATTCCGCTGACTTTCAGAGCGATGAGCATCAGAAACACACCGACGGACGCTGCCAAACCTGACTTTAACTTGTCTGGAATTGCCTTGACTATGTTTACTCGCAGAGAAGTATAGCTCAATAATACAGTAAGAACTCCAGACCAAAATACTGCTCCTAGTGCTCCTTGCCAAGCAAAACCCATTAAACCAACTACTACATAAGCCACATAAGCATTCATTTCTAGACCTGGTGCAACTGCAAATGGTAATTTAGCCCATAGGCCCATTATTAGAGTTGCAATAACTGAACCAACGATGGTAGCAAAAAAAATGGCACTTGTGCTCAACCCCATTGCTGAGAGTATCGCCGGGTTGACTACAAAAATATAAGATAGGGAGAGAAAAGTCGAAAGACCAGCAAATAATTCAGTTCTGATATTTGAGCCACGCTGACTTATACCGAAAAAAGAGTCTATTTTTTTAATCATTTACACCACTTATTATAAGCTTTTAGCTTTCTCCTGTCAGCTGTTAGCTTTATCTTTTTTCCCGACTTTCCTAAAAGCTAGAAGCTAGTAGCTAAAAGCTACTTGATAAATCCCCCATGCTGATGGCTCCAGAAATTGTGATAAACACCACCCTTCTCCAAAAGCGTCTTGTGAGTACCTTCTTCTATGATCTGACCTTTTTCAAGCACGATGATCCTATTCATCTTTTCGATGGTTGAAAGCCTGTGAGCTATAACAATTGTTGTTCTACCTTCCATAAGCTGATCAAGCGCTTGTTTGATGTGAGTTTCAGAGACGGAGTCAAGCGAACTAGTCGCCTCATCCAAAATGAGTATTGGGGAATTTTTTAGTATCGCCCGTGCTATCGCCACTCTCTGGCGCTCCCCGCCTGACAATTTTACCCCGCGTTCTCCTACATATGTATCATAGCCTTTTGGAAGCTCTCTGATAAACTCATCTGCATGCGCCTGTTTTGCCGCTTCAACTATCTCTTGTTCTGTAGCATCCGCTTTGCCATAAGCGATATTTTCCCTCAGAGACCTGTGAAAAAGTATCGGGTCCTGCGGCACATAAGCAACTGCTTTGCGCAGATCATCCTGTTTAATGTCTCTAATATCCTGCCCGTCTATCATAATCTTTCCTCCTGTCACATCTGCAAAACGCAAAAGTAGTTTTGTGATCGTTGTTTTGCCGGCCCCAGACGTGCCGACGATTCCTAGTTTTTCCCCAGCTTTGATTTTTAAGCTAAAATCCGTAAAGATCGGATTTCCATGCTTATAAGAGAATGAGGTGTTATGGAACTCAACCTCTCCGTTCTTTATTTTTGAAACGTCAGGATTCGCCCTGTCGGTTATCTCAATCGGCGTATCAATGATATCCACCATCTCGGACGCGTTTGAAAATGACTTTGACATACGCGACATCTGCTTGCCAAGATTCCAGACGCTGTCAAATATCGTACCTGAAAAGCTATAAGCCAAAACTATCGTGCCCAAGCTTATCATTCCATAAAACCAAAGCGTGACTGAAACATATAGAGACATTATCTGAAGCCATGTAACGATAGACCCCTGCATGAGATACGCAAAGTTCTGGTAGTACCATGCTTTGGTGCGCGCATCCATTTGTTCTGTCGTCACAGCATTGAACGCGGCAAGCTCCCGCTCTCTTGATACAAACATCTTCAGGTTGAGAACATTTGTATAAACATCGGCTGTGCGTCCGGTAGTGCGCGAGTCCGCCGCCGCCTCGGCAAGATCAAGCGGCACCCGTCTTTTTGCATAGTGGAATGAAAAAATTATAAAAATAATAGACCAGACAAAAAACATCCACCCAAGCGGAGGCGATACGATAAAAAGCACTATGTACACCGAAACAAGGCGCACAACAGGAAGCCATACGCTGTAAACTATGGTGTCGTGAATATCTTCAAAAGAATAAATGAATCTTCCGGCCTTTTTTACAAGACCGCCGGCAAATGAATTGGCAAAAAATTGGTACGAATGGTCAATTATCTTTTCAAACGAGTAATTGGAGATATCTCGGAGTGTTTTTGTCTGGAAGTTAGAAATTGAATAATCAGCGATGGTGTAAAGCACCCTGACAACAAGAAATATAAGGACTATGAGGCTGATATAACCCATGATCTCGCGGCCGAACTCAGATGTTATGTCAGGCGCTGTAGCGCCGTTTTGAGCAACGAAATTGGTTATGCTGTCAATTATCGCGCGATAGAGATACGGCGCCAACGCGCTATCCGCTAAGACGGCAATTGAGTACGCCAAAAACACCAAGAAAAACGATATCTTGTATCTTTTTGCGTGCTGCCAGTATAGATATATCACGCGTCTCCAGTTTGATTTTGGGGTATGTGCCATAATTTCTTGCGCTACTTAGCGCAAGAAATTGATTTTAGCTTAAAAACGTCCAAATTTCCAGACCTTTTTATTTTGCTGTTACAATTTCTTCTACAAGCCCGAGAGGGATATCTTCGTCAAAAACGAATTCTTCGTTGTTGCCTTTTGCTGGTTTTGTATACCTGATATGCATCTTAGGTTCCTCTCCAGCATTTTCTGTTGTTATGTCAATCTCATATCCTTCGGAAAAGTCAAAGCCATTGTTCCCGAGTGCTTTGACTAACCTATCTCTTTCTCCCGTACCTTTTACCCCTTCAATAAGCTTTAAAAGAAAGCTCTCGAGCACAGCCTGGTGCGAACCGAAAAATCTTTTTAACTCATTTGTTTCTCTTTCTGATTCTTCTGTTTTGCGGTAAATTGCGTCAAAGTTTTTTGCTATCTTTATATATTTGAGAACAATTTCCGCTATATTCCCTGCCTGCCGTGAGTATGTTGATGAAGTAGTATCCCCCACTTCTTCTGCAAAACGATCGCTGTCCTCAACCATAAATTTCAAATACTCCTTCATGTCATACCTCCTGTATGCTTCTACCCCAAACGGAGATTTTTTATCAAGAACAAAATTAAGACGATTGTCAACGCGAATTTTAGTGCCAAGCGGTCTTGCTCCATCAATCACCGCCTTGAGCTCTTCAAGTGTTTCTGCATCTTGAAGTTTCGGCATTGCGCCTGCCATATGTCCGATCGCGGTTTGCTGGGCACGCGCCCTATCGGTGCCAGTTGCGATCGAATAGGTAATTTTTTTGTCCTTACCGCGCTTTTTTGCATCTGCCAAACCCTGCTGGCTTAAAGAAAGCTGCTGGTCAGTTTTGCTCGGATCTTTTTCCTTATCGTTATGCCGAAACATCTCCAAAACTACCCGAGTTTTACCCGGCATTGATTCAATGCCTTCTTTATGAAGTTCCGCACCTGCCTGATTTCCTTCCGGTATTACGTCTGTACCTCCCATAAAATTTAATTATTAAATAATTCTAATTATACCATTCTCAGCGTCCACTTCCACCATATCGCCAGTTTTAAATGCTTGGGTAGCAATTTTAGTGCCGATGATACAAGGAATACCAAGTTCCCGAGACATAATTGCCGCGTGACAGAGCATACCTCCTTCATCGGTAATTATTGCCGTCGCCTTTTTCATTATAGGAATAAGCGAAGGATTTGTAGAAACAGCCACTAGAATTTCTCCATTCTCAATCATTACATTGGCTGCATTATCAGACAACACGAGACGAACTTTTCCTTTTGCTTTTCCAGGATTTCCAGTAACACCTTTTATTTCATTTTTGACATCAAGAAAAGATGGCTCGACCCATGATAGGTATTCTTTGGGATTTTTGGTATATACGACAATTTTTGATTCATTTTCACTAAGATAAAGAAAAGTACTGCCGAAATCAGCAGATTTTTTTCTTGCTTCTATTTCTTCTTTACTAATATTGTTTTCCAGAATCTCTTCTATCAAGATATATGGGAGCATTTCACTATCAATAGTCTGTTTTTTTAGATCTTTTTTTGCTGCAGGAATAAGTAATTCTGAAAAAATTTGCGGATAATATGAAGTGGAGCGCAATGCAATAGCTTTCTTTGACAGTAATGATTCTCTGCCGTATTTTTCTAGCAGTACATCGCCAACAAAATAAGGAAAAATTGTGCCGGTAAGAGCGACTTCTATGCACAATTTGAGAGCTTGTTCCAAATCAAGGTTAGACTTTGCAGAAATGAGTTTTTTAACATTTTTGTTCCTTGTAGCTCCTTGATCCAGAATTTTTTGACACAAAACAGGGTCAGCAGCAATACGATTAATGTGGTCAAACATTCTATCCAGCGCAACTTTCTCTCTATAATGACGAATCATGCCCCTTGGATATTCAATAAAAAAACCTTTTATCAATCGAATACCTAGAAGGTTTTTTATTTCTTCGGAATCGTACCACTTGTTCCAAACTGAAGTTTCAAAGAGATTAAATGGTCTCGATAAATAATGCTGCCAGCTCACAGCTTTGATTTTATTTAGAAAATCATTGTCCATAATTATTTTACAATTCTCACAACACCCCTGTTAGCATCCACTTCAACCATATCGCCATCTTTTAGAATCTTTGTTGCGATTTGGGTACCTATAACACAAGGTTTTTTAAGTTCTCTGGCTGTAATCGCCGCGTGACTCAAAATACCTCCCGCATCTGTAATGATTGCGACAGATTTCTGCATTAGTGGCAGAAATTCCGGTCTTGTCATTCCTGTAACCAAAATATCACCTTCATTAAAGATTTTGTATTTAAAAGGATCAAAGATTATTCGCACTACCCCTTTAGCATAACCTTTGAAAGCAGCTTGACCATGGATAACATCTGTCTTTTTGACAGTAGAAATGATTTTGAAGATCTGTCTCGCCTTTTTTCCTGTATATATCGTTAGTGTTTTTTTGTCAGCAAAAATAGTACTGAAAACATTTCGTTCTTTTAATACTGTCTCGCTCGGAAGATGTTTGGTCTGAAAAAATCTATCTAGTTCTTTTTGGGTAAGGCAAAAAAGCGATTCTTCTGAATAGGAAGTGGTTTTTGAAATTTGGGCTACAATTGACCTTACGAAATCCTCACTAACTTTGAATACCGGCTCCGCATATACTCTTGCCTCTTCAAGATGATGAAAATACTTTTTGAGCTTGTCCTTCGGAAGATAATCAACGATATACTTTACTGAAATATGGTAGCTATAGTAATCAGTAATTGTATTCCACATTTTATCGTAAAGTGATTTCTCCGGCTTCCAGTTTTTCTTATCATTTGTAAATTTCAAAAATCCATCTACTTTATTCTTTAGAGTTTGGCAAAGATTTTTAATATCAGAAATAGATTTACCATAAGCTGAAACGACACGGGCACCCAGTTCATCTCTTGTTTTTTGCGTAATCCAGCATGCGCTTTTACCCTTCTCAAAAAAAATAATTGTTTCTGGAAAAGGAACCTTGCTTTTAATTTTTACTTCCTTGCTGTATTGATTGGCAAAATGCGTGCAGGACAAAAACGAC
The DNA here is from genome assembly GCA_036517135.1 of Minisyncoccota bacterium. Taxonomy (GTDB): domain Bacteria; phylum Patescibacteriota; class Minisyncoccia; order Phycocordibacterales; family CAIRYW01; genus JAQBQZ01. The sequence continues at coordinate 16,659 of DATDXX010000065.1, forward strand.
CATGTGCCTGCCCATACATTGATCCATTCCTTGCCTTTAATTTTCATACAGACGCTATATTATCACGAAAAATTAGTTGTTTTTGCTTATTTTGAAAATTGACCCAGTAGTGAATTTTGGCATTGGCTATAGCTGCAGTCCTCCTTAGGAGAACTGCGATGCCAAAATCTACTACTAGGTTGACCCCGTTAGAAGAAAGCCGCTTGCCGGCCGCCGTCAGAAGCGGTCTTCTAACGGGGTTGACACACGCTTAAAAACATGCAATAGTACGAGCTCATTTTGTTCTTTGAAAGCTTTGACCCCGATTCTCGGTGGCATTTTTGCGTTCAGGAACTTTTTTCTGCAACTCCAACCCAACACCCCACCCCTACGACCCCATGAACCCGAAATACATTCTCCGCCTCATCCGCCACGGTAAAACCGAAAAACAGGATGTGCCTGACCCTCACCGTCAACTCTCGCAAGAAGGCCAAAACCAGGCCCTCCGCGCCAGCAAAGCGATGGAAGATGATCCCATCACCCTCTGCCTTGTCTCCCCCACCGCGAGAACCAAGGCAACGGCTGATATCATCCTCGGCGGCCACAATGAGTGCGCCGACATCCGGGAATTCCCTGAGATCTACCCTGATCCAGGCCTTCCTGAAAACGACACGACCTGGAAAATGTTTCGCGCCGTTGGCAACAAGCCCCTCGCGGATTACAGCACGCACCCTGACTATCACCTGCTGGAGGCGATCGGCATCGCCTCGGCTGAAGCGATTGCGGAGCTCGTCGAGGAAATCGACGAAGACAATCCGTTGATTCTCCTGGTTGGGCACGCGGTGCTCAATCCGATTGTCGCGTATGCCATCGCAGTTGGCTGCGGTGATGAAAAGGCGGTCTCGGAAATCGAGCGCATTGATATGCAAGAGGGCGAAACTCTTGAGCTCATCGTCTTCGAAGACGACAACCGCGTTGAAGTGAAGGTGATTCACCTCCCCACGGCGGTAGCTGTCGCGCACTGAACACCAATCGAGTCAAAGCTCAATCCATTGAACTTGTTTGTGGAAACACAAACAGGTTCTTTTTTATTGGCAACGTAGAGTGAGGGAAATGGAAAAGTACTCTTTTCCATTTCCGAGCCGAGGAGCTAACAAAGTTCAATACTCCGCGGCTCTGCCGCGGTAATAAACGAGTGAAGCGAGTTCCAACAATACCTCGGGGCTCTGCCCCGAGGAGCTTTATTTAAAGATTCTTACGATTCCCTTCTCCGCCACGGCACCAAAAGATATTGGTGCTGGACTCCGCTTATCATAGTTGACTTCTAGATTTTGTTTAAAATTTTTAACTTTCATTTGTTTTTTTGATTATAGTGACAACTCCCCGCTCCGCATCCACTTCCACCATATCTCCGTCTTTCAAAACTCTTGTAGCTATCTTCGTTCCTATGATGCATGGCTTCTTCATTTCGCGGGCAATAATAGCAGCATGGCATGTGATGCCACCTTCATCAGTGACAAAAGCCCCAGCTTTTTGCATAGCAATTATTAAAGCGGGGGTTGTCATGGAAGAAACTAAAATGTCCCCCGTCTCAACTTTGTCGATGTCATACGCTGTCATTACTATCTTTGCAATCCCTTTTACTTTTCCTTTATAAGCTATGTTTCCTTTCAATTCATGAAAGACACTTACCTTCTCCTCCTTGAGAATTAGGTGTTCAAACAAAGCATAGTCACCTCCGATAGACACCATCGTAACGTCCCTACTTTACTTTTTAAGCTTGCCTCGCAAAAGATTTGAAACGTCGTAGTTTCTGAAATCTTTGTATGAAATGTTATAGTGCTTTGCGACCTCTTCAAAAAACGGCCTACATAATGACATGTACTCATATAAGACATCCGTCCGCATCGTTCTGAAGTAAACGAGCTCTTGTGTTACCGAAGACAAGTAGCGAAGCTCTGGAGGTATGAACGGTCTTCTGAATTTTTTCGTCTTTTTCCTATGCGCCTTAAGCCTAGCTCGTGCGGCTTTTAGCTCTTCTATCGTAAACCCCTCGCTAAATCCGTCTCGCGCTTTTATCCAGCCGAATTCCCGCCTGATCTTTTGAAGATCTTCGTCTGACGCAAGTGCTTTTTCAAAATGCGCATGGGCATTTTACTTTTTTGGATAACTAATATCCCCGATGAATTTTTCCTGGTCTCCAATCCTATATCTTGAAACTTCTTCTCTCAATCTTCTCGAATAAATATGCTCCAAAATATGGGTCGAGAAGCAAAACGCCCACATTGTATAAAGAGTTTCGGCAACTTTTTCAAATTTTTCTAATGTATCATCTTTGCTTTTTAGGATGGTCTTGAGCTCTTTTTTGCTTTTTTGAGAGAATTTTTCGCAAGACTTAACTATCTCAAACACAGTGTTTCTTTTTAGTTTTTTTTCAATTTGCTTTGCCAGCAAATCCCATCCTTCCATATTTTTGTAAAATGATCCCTTCTGAAAGATCATCCCCGGCCATGCCGCATCTATTCCAGCGCGGCGCATGTACTTTTTGCCGTTTCCTTTGGCTAATGAAAGTATGAAAGCTCCAAATGGCCTGTCTGCCCAATGCTCCCACTTGCGTTTGAGTACTTCTTTTTTTATTTTCTCCTTGTCTTTCATTTGATCAATCTAACAATCCCCTTATTCGGATCTATTTCCACCAAATCACCATCTTTTAAAACTTTTGTAGCGATTTTAGTTCCTACAATGCAAGGTTTTTTGAGTTCTCTGGAAACGATCGCTGCGTGGCTTGTTAGTCCGCCGGTGTCAGTGATTATTCCTCCCGCTTTCTTCATCAAGAAAACGAATTCTGGTGTAGTCATTGATGTTACCAGTATATCTCCTTCTTTAAAGTTTCCTGGATGGGAGGAATCAGCAACGATCACAACTCTGCCCCGAACAGTACCTTTTCCTTTGCTTACCACTATGCCTTTTATTTCCTTCACATTATCACCTGCTTTTTCCTCTACATATGTTTCCCAATAAAATTCGGCACTATCAGATATATCTGTGATATTTCCATTCTCAGCATAAAATCCGTAAGCTCCTTTTCTTCTTATTTTTATATCTTTCTTCAAATCAGTTTTTCCTGTAAGTATCTCTTCTATCTCAAGCTCTCTAAAGTTCAATAGATCATTTTTCTGGTATCCGCATCTCCTGCATAATTCACTAAGCAGTAAGTCTTTATAATGAAGATATATCCAGATGTCCTTTTTTCTGTCATCTTGCCATTCAATGCAAAAAACAATTCCTTCGGCAATATTTTTTACTTCATTTGGCAATTTGTATTTTTTTATAATTTCTTCTTTTCTTTTTTTTGTTTCTTTTTGGTGATCTTCAAAACAGGCTCTAGTATCGGGAGAAATTTCTTTTTTTCTGTTTTTGAAAAAGTTTTCATCGGCAATCAATACTTCTTTATAACTGTTTCTGAGCCAAAAATATTTCTTCTGATGAGTTTTCATATCATCAGTTTCAGCAAGCTCAATTTCTTCCTTTCGATAAAAAGAAGGATTTTCAGGTGCAGTCAGTACTTCCATTATATGATGTATCTCTTCTTTTGGAACACAGTCTTGAAGTTTTTCTTCAAGTAACGGCAGTGCTCCGTAATTTGCTAGTTCTGGCGCTGTCACATGAGTCCAAAAATTTATCGTTGTCTGATGCAGATCATGCCATAGCTTTTTAAAATCTTTGTCGCTTAAGTCTTTTAAAATAAGCTCATCGATTATTACCTCCATTTTACGGACTTGCTTAAGATCTTTCTGCCATAAATCAAAGATTATTTTTCTTTCTTCAAGAGGTATCATAAATTTTTCAAAAACACTCCTGCCAGCTTTTTGAATCTCGGAAAGCTTATTAACAAAGCACATCTGTCCTTTGCGATACAGCGCAAATCCCTTCGGCCACTCCTCTTTTGGAAAAGCCTTCCTAAAATAATTACGAGAAAATATTCCTTCAAGAAAATCAGCCATGTAGAAAGTCCGCATCGTAGACGGTCCCCATTTGAATATTTCTTTTTCTGGATCTAAAGGAAGTTTGTCCATTTATCTTTATATAATAAGTTTTTATTGCAAGTGAGATATATGATACAACAGATATTGAAAAAACACAAAAGTATGTTATAATCGCGATAATAGTTACGTTTTTTGAAATGGCACACCAAATATGGTGTGTGGTAAAAACTCAATCCCAACCCTGAACATCAGAACATCCTATGAATGAAGTCATCCTTGCGCTTGCCATGAAAATGCAGGCATATGTGGTGCAAGTGCGCCGCGAACTCCACCAGTGCCCCGAAACCCGCTACGAAACAACGACCACACGGTCCGTGATCGAGCGTGAGATCAGACAGTGCAAACCAGAGCTTGAACAGCTCGGCTTGCAAGTCAATGTCAATAATAAATCCAAAGGCGGTATCTGGGTGGACATCGTTATTGACCCGAAACTTGATCGCATCGCACTTCGCGCTGATATCGATGCCCTACCCGTGGAAGAAAAAACAGGCCTCCCGTTCATCTCTGAAAATCCTGGAAAAATGCACGCGTGCGGCCACGACTGCCACTCTGCGATGCTTCTTGGATTTATCCAACTCCTGGCAATGGGCGAAGTGAAGCTCGCTCACAACCTCCGGCTGATTTGGGAGGATGCAGAAGAAAACCCCGGCACAGCACCAATCCCAGAATCCGGGTCAGAACTCCTCATCAAAGACGGCGTCATGGAAAGTGTGAAAGCGATTTACGGGCTTCACATCTGGAACAACCCGAACAACCCACATGCGCTTCCCGGCGTCTTCTCTTCTCGTCCGGGAGCACTCCTCGGCAACAGTGGGCGGCTTATGATGAAGATCAAAGCACGGGGAGGCCACGTGGCAATGCCTTCAAGTGGTGGCAACGCACTTCGAATGGTTAATGCGGTGATGAACCAATTTAACACTTTCTTGGCACGCAATATGTCACCGACAGATCCGGCAACACTTGAACCAGTCATCGTGAACTCAGGCAAAGCATCCAACGTCATGCCGGCTGAAGCGGAAGTGTGGTATGGATTCCGCACGATGCTTCACCGCGACAAACATCTTGCGATGATGGGTAAACTGGTCACAGAAGCAAAAGTTACTGTCGAGAGTATGGGTGGAGAGATCACTGAAACCAAAGTGATCGGGGGACATCCATCTCTCCTCAACGATCCGGCAAAACATAAGCTGGTCGTGGAGATGCTCAAAGGTGGAGAGCAGTTGGTAGAAGAACATCTACCGATTTTGGGCGGCGAAAGCTTTGCTCACTACCTCTACCACGCTCCCGGAGCGTTTTTCATGCTCGGCGCTTACACGCCAGGCACGGGAGACCACCACACACCCACCTTCTCGCCCGACGAGTCTGTGTTGTGGAAAGGAGTCCTTTACTGGCTCCTCCTCGCCATTCACTGATTCTCTCGGTGTGCCATCGTTAGTTAAACCGCAGCTCGACAAGCAATTGTCGAGCTGTTTTTTACTCATACACTGATTATACGCTATAGCGTATAATCAGTGTATGTTAGTTTCACTTTAATTTAATCTATTTTTATTTATTTGAGATCTATATCTAAGAAATATGAAATCATTGCTGCTCCAAAAAGAGGATACGGTTCCTGTTGAGCATATGCAGAGCGTGGGTCAGCATCAACATCTCGTTCAATTTCAAATATGCGCGGCTTTATCATATAGAGAACCGCGTCTTTTTTCATCTTTGCGACATCACTTTTATTTATCGGTCGGTAACTTTTCAAAATTAATTCTTCTTTCTCAGGAGGAAATTTGTCAGGTGGTATGATTCCTTTCTGAAGTCCTCGAGTCGGAAAAAGTATGTCAACTTCGCCTATAAAATTATCCAATTTATCATACTTGATGCTTTTTATGCCGTTTTTCTTTGCTTTTTCTTCAACATCTTTTGGTAGTGGAAAATGTCCCAGATCGTCTATGAAAAGCTCTATGCCGTAATGTCCGAAGATCGGCACCAGTGCTTTGCTCACGCGATTTATTTCAGGCGTACCATAAATGCCTACCTTTAATCCTTGAAGCGGCCGTTTCAAGAAATAAGCCATGATCATAATAATCCAAGGGCTTGCAATTGCATGCTCACGAGAGCCGCTGCCACAATTTAGAACGGGCACGAAAGAATTTTGAGCTGCTCTTTCTGCTGAATCATCATCAGGATGCCTAACAGTAATAAGATCTGAAAAACAGCTGTATTCTCGTATAGTATCTTCAAACGACTCTCCTTTTTCCATTGATAATCCTTTCTCGCCCATCACTCCAATCCATCCTCCGCCCATTCGAAGTATGCCTGATTGAAATGCGTTCATTGTGCGAGTAGAGGGTTGGAAAAAAAGTGTGGAAACGATCTTGCCTCTTGCCAAATTAGGTGAAATGCCATTCTTTATAAAATAATTCATTCTTCTGAGAAATTCGTCGTAATCCGCCTTTGTAAGATCAGATGAGCTAATGAGATGTTTAATCATGCTTTTGATTTTTAATAGTATTAAAATAGTTTATCACAAAAGACGCATGTATCGCGGACATTTCCTGTAAAACTTTTGGATCAACTCTGAAATCCGGAGTATGGTGATCTCCTCTTTCTATTCCTGCCTTTTCGTTTGCCCCGCCAACCATCATAAAAACTCCAGGAATTTGCCTGCCTCGCAACTCTTCCATATAAAAATTAAAATCCTCGCCGCCCATTATAGTTTCTTCTTTAAGTGTAGGGTTTCCTAAAACATCTTTGGAAGTTTGTTTTGCAATATCAACGAGTGCTTTGTCTCGATGGACTGTTGGACGATATCCAGGGGCCACAGTATAAGCTGCAGTCACTTCGTCCTGTCCACTTTCTTTTAAGACCTCGCTTACAACTGATTTGATCTCTGTAATTACTTCTTGTTTTAATTCTTTATATCCTTCTGATGTAATGCGGATTACCCACGGACTTTGAGCAGAAGACGGTAGTACGTTGGCACCGCCTTTCGGATAATCAACTCTGGTTGATGCTACCAACATTTCTCCCTTATCATGCTTCGGCTTAAAAACACTCTCAAGCTTAGTCTGAATTTTAGAAAAAATACTTGAAAGATTAGGGCTCTTGTAAGCATTCATGACATGGCCCCCTTTTGCCTGAAGAGATATATCTATCCTTCCGGAGCTTGCCAATTGCACTCCTTCTTTTACATTAATATTCCCGCGTTCCATATCTCGCATCACATGGAGCCCGAAAAAAGCATTTATATCTTTTCGAAGCCCCTGCTCTTCCAGAAATTTGACCATTTGCACTGCTCCGCTTTCTTTTTGATATGTCTGCTCTTCGCTTGGCTGAAACAAGAGTAATACATTCCCATCAAGTTCTCCCTTGTCTGCCATCTCTTTTAGAATCTTAGTTGCTCCAAGAAGTGATGTAGTGTGGATATCATGTCCGCAGGCGTGCATCACGCCGTCATTTTTTGATATGTGAGGATTTTTTTTGCTTTCAAGAATCGGCAAAGCATCCATATCAGCACGAAGCGCAATTGTCGGTCCACTTTTTTTTCCGGAAATTCTAGCAACAATTCCCGTGCCTTGGCTTTTTTTCTCTCCTTCGCGATTAAGACCTATATTTTTACCAACAACTTCAATTCCTAACGATTCAAGATATTTAAGCACTTTGCCGGAAGTTCTAACCTCCTGACCGCCTAATTCCGGATTCTCATGAAGATCTTCGTAGACCTTTTCCATCTCTGATTGAATTTCTGCCGCTCTTTCAACAGAGCGTTTTATTAAAGTCTCGTTATCATTTTTACTTTCAACTTGATTATTAAATTCGTTCATATTACTTGATTATATTAACAATATTTCCGACTTTTATTAAATGAGGTCCGTGATCAGATACTTTGGTTTGAATTGCTCTGACTAGATTTTTGGGATCAATCCACAACATTGAATGTGCTTTTTTATCTAAAGCTGGCTTGGAAAAATCCTCAACAATTAATTTTCTTCTACTCTTTGGCCCGTAATTTAAGATCGAATCCTCATCAGAAAAATTAGGACCGACGATCAAAGGATCTTCTGGACAATAAACTAATATATTTCCAGCATTTTCAGGCACAACCATATTTTTATTTTTATTTGCAACTCTAGAATAGAATTCTTTATACTCATCTGTCGTAAAATTAAAATTTAAATCTACTTTTTTTGCATAATCCATATTAACAGAAATTAACGCTTCTAGCCCTGGTGTAACGCCCTCTTTATCACTTTCAAATTTTTTCATTCCCTCCCAAATACCATCTGAAGATTCTTGCTCCCCCGTGATAAAACCAGAAATCCCAATTATATTTCCTAGTTTCTGTTTGAATTCTTGATCGTCTCTAAGTTTTGTCACTGCGTTATAATTTGAAGCAACACCCATAGACTGGCCTATCAAATGAATTTTTTGGAATTTTCCTTGCAAGGCATTTATTGCAACGATTGGCTCGTCCATCATTATGTCCGGGTCACACCCTTTAGCTGTTGTTCCTCCTATATGGTGCTCGTTTACTTGTAAAGCAATATCCATTCTTTTTTCAGAATTCAAAATATCCGCAGATAATTCACCGTTTGTAAGGGATGTGCCATTATGCCTAATTGTAAAAAAAGTGTAGCCGGCATCAAGAAACGCCTGTGTGTATATTTTTTCAAAACGTCCAGCATTTCCTCCGGGAAATCCGGGAGTAAACAATATTAGCTCTCCATTCGTATTTTTTGGAAAATAGATCTTTCCTTCAACTGGCATTAATTTTTCTTTCTCTTCAATTTCCGGTACATCAAGTTTCATCCAGTAGACTCCTTCTACATTAACTTCGGACCCATTTGCAGTCTTTTCATTTTCAATCGCAAACGCCATTACTACATTATCAATTCCTTTACTTCTTAAAGACTCGACTGCATTTGCTTCAGAAAATGCTTCCCATGATTTTTTTGGTTCTGATTCTATTTGCGACACAACCTATATTAATTATTAGTAGATGTTAATTAAGAATTTGTACGACACTATGATCCGCATTCACCATAACATTATCGTTATCCTTGAGAACTTTCGTAGCAATTTTTGTGCCTATAATACAAGGTTTTTTCAGTTCTCTCGCCACAATCGCCGCGTGACATGTAATTCCACCTTCATCTGTCACAAAAGCTGATGCCAGTTTCATTGCAGGAATATAATCAGGGCGTGTCATTACTGCAACCAAGATATCGCCTTCATTTACCTTGCCGGCATCCTTTACCGATTTAACCACCTTTACTTTACCAGTCGCTTTGCCGATACATGCTGTAAGACCTCTGAAGTCCTTGATTGCGGAAAGATCTCCAACTCCTAAAATTGTCTTTTTTACCTCTTCAGCTTTCTTTCCGAAACACGCTTCGTGTCCATATTTGTCCCAATAGAATGCACAAAGTTTTATTCTATCTTTCAGAATTTTTTGATCGGGTTTTGTTTTAAAAACAGCGCTCACTTCTCGTGGACTCATATATTTGAGCTCGTGAGTTGAAATACCTACTCTTTTTCCTATCTCTCCAAGGAGTAGCGCCCCGAAGTGGATTGCGAAAAATGTAGCCTTCTTTCTCTCGTCCTGCCAACGAGTAAAAAGTTCTGTCGTCTCAATGAGGTAAAGAGGATCCGGAGAAAGCTTCACTTTTTTCATCAGGTCCTTTTTTGCTTTCTTGTTTCTTGTTGGAGTTGTTTTAATCTTCTTCATTTCTTCATCAATATCAGAATGGTTCTTGATGAGCGCATCAAGCTCGTTATTAAAGTGTTCAACTGAAAGTATATGCGCGTCTACATAATTATTTCTTATCCAAAAATACTGTTTCTGATGTTTTGAGAGAAGCTTGTTTTTCTGTGCAGGATTTCGTTTTGCGCTTTTTGCGACTTTTAAAAGTGCCAGCTCAGCTTCGTTTATAAAAGAAAGATGCACCGGTGCAGTAAGTGTTGAGAAAAACTCGCTAAATCTCATTCCATTTTTTATTTCCAAACTTTCATATACTGTTTTTAATTTGTCGGCAATTATCTGATCAGTTCCCAGCGCGAAGCCGTCTATAAGAGAGCTTGAGCTGTTCCTGTTTAATGTAGTTTCAACGAATTTGTCATGAAGTGCTATTATTTTTTTATCAGTGAATTTAGAGAGATCAAGTTTTGAAATATATTTACAAATAGCTTCAAATTTCTTCTCATCTGGTTTCCATAGAGCCATGAGCTTTTTTGTATAATGTTTGTCAATGCTCCCTCCTTCAATTATTGATGTATAAACATTTTTGATGTCAGACATAGCAATATACCAATCCGCTTTATCGTCCTGGAAAAAACAATAATGAGCAGAAAACTCCGCGCCTTTCTTCCTCTTTAGATGAGTAACTATCTCTGCTTCAGCTATAAAATGTATGAAATAAGGCGAGCCGTCAAAGCGCTGGTGGTACCACTCTTTACCCTGCCACTCTTTTAAATGCTTATCTAAATGCCCCTTTATATATCTCATATTTTTAGCCTATTCTATGATTTCAATACTACCATGATTTGCGTCCACCACCACCATATCACAATCTTTCAAGACCTTGGTCGCAATTTTGGTGCCTATAATACAAGGTTTCTTCATTTCTCGCGCAACGATTGCGGCATGGCATGTGATTCCACCTTCATCTGTAACAAATGCCGCCGCTTTTCTCATAGCACTCATGTATTCCGGCCTCGTCATTGAAGCGACAAGAATATCTCCCTTTTTTACCTTTTTTAAAGACTCTACTGTATCGCATATTTTTACCCTTCCGCAAACTTTGCCGAGGGATGCAGGATCACCATATATTTTTTTGTGGAATCCAGATACATCATGGCTTTTAAAATTTTTGTAAATCTTTTTAGCTTCCTCACCTGTAAAAATTTGCCTGTCTTTAGGAAAAACAATAAGAAAAGATGTTTTGCTCCGCTTTTTTAGTTCTGGGATAATTTTTCTAATCTCTTTAGTATTATGTTCTATCTCGTTTGGCAGCGCGAACCGAAGCAAAGAAAGGGGCACACCAAGCCGCCTTGATAGTTCCGAAAGTATAATTTCCAATGTATCTAGATGAATAAGAACATTTTTTTTTCTCTCATCCTGCCATTCAGAAACAAAAGCCATTTCTTTTAGCATCTTTCTTGATTCAGAAGAAAGTTTTTTGACATCAAGTTTTTTTGGTCGCAATTCCTTTTTTCCGACAGATAAATGTTTTGCCATCGTCCGCACTTCTTCTTTTGAAAAAGTATGCTTGCCAGCGTATGAATTCTTGATCCATCCGTAACGCTCTAAGAAAATATCAATTAGTTCGGATTTAAATCCAGACTTTTTTATCTTAAGGAGAAAATCATCTGCTTCTTGAAGAAATGATTTCCTTTTTGGTTTTGTAAATGCAATATAATATTCTGAAGCCTTTTTTTTATCGCCAAGCTCTTTTTCCAGTTTTAGGCGTATCAAAGGGTCAGCAACATAAACGTAGCATTCTATCAAATGCCCAACACCGACAGCATTGCGAATATAATATAAAGCTAGTTTTAGTTTTTTTTGTAATTCTGCATCAGAGATAAGAATTAAATTTTCTTTTTTTGTCTGGTTCCAAAAAACGAGGGCTTTTGAAGCAGTATGATTTGCTATTTTTCTTGATTTTACAAGAAAATTTTTGTCCTTAGAAATTTTCTGAAGTACGATATTTCCTATTTGCTTGAGATCATCCACGAGATAAGAAAGTTCGCCCGAAGTCCCTTTGAGAAAAAAAATGAAGCTGGAGTAATTTTTCCCTAAAGTAGCCTTCATATCAAACCCGCTTTCACAAGCCGGAATAAGTATAAGAAGCGTGGTATTGAAACCCTGAATGTAGAATTCTTTCTTGAAAAGCCTTTTGATTCTTCTGTTCATTAGTTTAATTTCTTCACTATTCCCCGCTCCGCATCCACCTCAACCAGATCACCATCCTTGAGGACTTTTGTGGCTATTTTAGTGCCTATAATGCAAGGTTTTTTCATCTCGCGGGCCACTATTGCTGTATGGCTCGTTATCCCTCCCTCATCAGTTACGAATGCTGACGCTTTGCCCATACCAACAATATAAGATGGTGCGGTAGTGGGCGCAATCAAAATGTCTCCCTCATTCACTTTCCCTATCTGGTGCGCGTTCATTACCACTTTTGCAATGCCTTGTATCTTGCCTTTAAAAGCTATATTTCCCTTGAATTCCATAACCTCGCTTTCTTCCTCTTCTTCTAAGATAGGTCCGTTAAAAAGAGCAACCTCTCCGCCCAGATCCGCCATAGATATATTGTCGGAATATTTCCGAAGATTACCCTCTGCCAGGTCCTTAAAATCGTAATGTCTCATGTCAGAAAAATCTATTCCATATTTATCCGCGACTGCCATAAGGATAGGCCGTGCCCGATACATAAGCTCATACAAAATATCGGTGCGCAGTGTTCGTAGATATACAAGTTCTTGCGCGATCTCTACCAATTCTTTTAACTCTTTTGGGAACTTTGGCCTTTTGAAATTTGATCCGCCGGGCTCTTTCTTTATCCTTTCTCTTTCTCCCTTCAGCTCTTCAATTGTAAACCCTTCGCTAAAGCCGTCACGCACTTTTATCCATGCAAACTTTTCTCTAATCTCTTTTAGATCTTTGTGTCCGGCAAGTTCTTCAACAAAGTACGAATGCTCGTTTTTCTTTTTTGGGTAGCTTACATCACCGATATATTTTTCTATATCACCGGAATAAAATTTTGGCACTTCTCCTCGAAGCTTCTTTACGTAAAGATGCTCAAGGCCATGAGCTAGCCACACGAAGGAAATGATGCCGACAAGCACATCCGTCAGCTCTTTGAATTTTTCCATTACGGGCTTTTTCTCCTTTATGAGCTTCTCAATATGCTTCCTCTCATTTTTTTGATATTGCTCGCACTTTCGGACGATGTCATAAGCAGATGCGCCTTTTTTTATCTCTTTAGCGATATCTTCCTCAAATTCATCCCACGCCTTTTCACTTTTGTACCACTGGCCCCTCTGGAATAGCGAAGCACGCCATTCTACATCCATGCCTACAATCTTTTTCATCCATTTTCGACTTCCACCTCGAAACAGTGAAAGTATGAATGCTCCAAATGGCCTTGCTATCCAAGGTTCCCACTGATATTTAAGGACTTTTTGCTTTATTTGTTCTGGGGTCATACTTAATTAAGAAGTT
>DATDXX010000066.1:0-4205 GCA_036517135.1 Minisyncoccota bacterium
CGAACGACTTATTTAATATATGCATAATAAAATTAATTAGCTACTAATTTCTAATAAACTATAGAGCAAAGAGCTCCGCTAATGGTAGAGCTACGCGGAAAAGGTGTCAATGTTGACCTTTTGCAATATCTTCATCCAAAAGCAAAACGCTCCGAAAGTGGTGATTTGTGCACAAAACTATGAGTATTTTACGGTGTAATGAAATTCGATCCTAGGTTACTTTATCTCAAGGACTAAAGATTGAAGCGTAGGGCTGCCGCTCCACTTTTTAATCAGATTGCCGTTCGCGTCCACCTGCACAAATGTGTGCTGATATGTCACGCCATATTTCTTTTTGAGCTCTGTGGAATCGTCGTAATTGACATCAAGGATTGTGAGGTCTCCAGGAATCTTCCCGAGATTGGCCTTGATATCGGCATCTACCGCTCTGCAAGACGGGCACCAGCTCGCGCGGAAAAAAAGCACCACATCGCCACTAGTTGCCTTGGCTATTTTTTCCTTGCTATACGCCTCGTATGAGCCGACAGATATCACCTCCTTCTCTACCACACCCGCCCCTGCCTCCGGCACTGGCATCGCCGAGCCTGCGCTTCCCGAGCCATCTAACACTTCTTTGTTCGGCTCTTCCACTTTCTTACCCAGCACAGTATCAACTTTTTCGCTTACTGTGGGATCAATTGGCACCACAGGATCATTACCTCCCTTTTTGGTAAACCCAAACATTATTACTATTGCGACTGTCGCCGCTATTACACCAATCTTTACAATATTGCTTGTGCTCATATAATTGAATTGATTAAAATAAAAATTCTCGAACACCTCTTTTTTTTCTGTCTAGGCTAGTATATCAAATAATAAGGAGATTGTGTCCCCTGCGTAGATCCGCTCCTTTCGGCGCACTTCCCCGCCTCAGAGGGGTGGAGTCTTGCCCTTTATTTCGACTTCGACTCGGACGTAGTGAACAAGAGGACACATTCACGCTTTCCTACGGGAACAGTACACCTTTCGCTTTCTCTATACATAATGCTCAAGGCCTTACGGAAGCTCCAAGTATTCGCTTCCTCACCTTGCTTGTTGGAATAAATTAAAAAACTCCAGGCATATGCATGCTAGGAGTTTGAACTTTGGATTACTAAGGCACATCGCGCGCTGATTTCAATGTATCGCACATCCGTGCCAACGAGACGAATAAGTTTTGCTGCAGCTTGAACAGACATGAGCTGATACACTTGAAACGATGTCAAAACACCGTCTTCATCGGCCATATCTTCGGCCACAACCAGTATGGTTCTGTAGCAATCCTCAAAATCTCGGGGGTGGTCTTGAACGAACAGTCTGAGGTGATTTAAAGAAATCATAATTGTTTCTTGGTTGAATTTCCTCCTTGTTTTATCCAAAATTACAGCTTTTTGAAAACGATGTCAAATGCTTTTTGATTTTTTAAAAAAATGCATCGTGCCAAACTCGCGGTTTTAAGCTAAAATAACTATATGAAAAAGAGAAACAAAGCTGTGCCTGCTGTGTATCTTATTTTGCAAAAAGGTAAAGAAATTTTGTTCAATCGGAGAATAAACACAGGCTATTACGACGGCTGGTATACCGTGCCATCCGGACATGTTGAAGCTGGTGAATTGCCTTTAGACGCTCTAGCAAGAGAGGCAAAAGAAGAGATCGGTATTGAGTTTGAGAAGAGAGATGCAAAGCTCGTACATACAATGTATCGCACCAAACACGACGAAACCGGCGACCGAGCTGATTATTTTTTTGTAGTGGAAAAGTGGCACGGAAAACCAGAAAATATGGAATCGGATAAATGCGATGACATAAGATGGTTTACTTTGAATAATCTGCCTGAAAATCTAATGCATCACACCGCTCTTGGGTTGGAGCACTACAAAAACACTGTTCACTATTCAGAAATCCCTTACCATAAGAAATTCTTAAACCCTAATAATAGATAACTGGTCCTTTGTCAAAAATCCAAATTAAAAAAACTCAACGGCTCATCTGTAAAGATTAGCTGTCAATTTCATGTACTAGTCCGAAATTGACAGCTTCATTTCTTCAAACTACAATTAAGCCATGAAAAACACTATTGTCGTGGTCATTCTTGTTTTGGTTATTATCGGCGGAGGTTATCTTTTATTTAATAGCAGCGAACAAGAAGCTGGCCCAGAGAATTCAAACTACCTTCCTGCCGTGCCAGCACCAACGCCTGATTCGGCTCCAGCCGTCGCTCCGGAGCCAGCGCCGACGGCAGCTCCAGCGCCAACACCAGGAGCGACGGTGTCTCCGGCAAAGACATACAATATCTCTATCCAGAATTTCGCTTATAGCACAAAACCCCTCACCATCAAAAAGGGCGACACGGTAGTGTGGACCAACAAAGACAGCGCTCCGCATACCGTGACGGGCAAAAACGGAGGTCCGGCGAGCGGCACTTTGAGTAACGGCGCCACATACAGCTTCACATTCAATACCGTCGGCACATTCAATTACATCTGCACCTTCCATCCTTCTATGACAGCGAGCGTAGTTGTGCAATAAGCTTTTATGATATGGCTTAAAAGAATAGCTCTTATTTTACTGACCATATCTCTAGGTACTGTTATCGACTATGCTGTGCATCAGACCAGCCCCTACTTTTCTGTAGAGTTTTCATATTTTCCTCACAAAATACTCTACGGTACTTTATGGGGATTCGTGGGCTATCTCGTATTCAAAAAATATCTCACCACTCCGCTAAAAGCCGCCATCGCTATATCCCTGGTGCCGGCTGTGCTCCTCCAAACGATGTATTACATACAAGGCCATCTTCTGACCTGGGTGGTCATTGTCTTTCTTATTCTTCATTTCCTGATGTTTCTTTTGCCCAGCTATTTCATCTGTAAAAAGTACAAAAGTTTATTTGTGGTGTAAGAATTTATTCTGAGTATTGAAAAGTATTTGCTTATTTCAAGCGCTGCATCTTTTGATTTTTAGGCAAAAAAAGGATAATCTATGCTTGTATTTTGGGAATCGTTCTTGCCTTTGTCCTCACGCCTGCGGGATCGTCTAATGGTAGGACTGCGGATTTTGGATCCGCCTATCTTGGTTCGAATCCAAGTCCCGCAGTTGTGTGGATAAAGTGCAGAACATCTGCTTTGGCGTATAGTATTGGGGTGAAGTTGGGATGGTACCCAACTGCAAGGTCGGAGCGAGCGCAGGCGAGCGAGACGGGGTCGCGGAATCCGCCAGCTGGCGGATATCAGTGACCGATTCCCTACTCCCTAGTAAACCCGTACTAGCACGAGACGCGTTGTTTTGATAACTTATTATAGTGTGTTAATATCAAAAAATGAAAGTGATACTCATAGCAATAATCATTATTGCCACCTACCTCCTCTTTGCCGATTGGATAATGAATAATGTAAAGGAGATTCTTTTTTCTAAAGAGGTATTAGCCGCTATTATTGGTGCAGTAGTTTTAATAATGGGATATATTTATTCTTCAAATCAACAAAGGCAACTCGAAGCATATAAGATTAAAGCCAATGCTTATGCTAATGCTCTAGGTCAAATGGAACTTTTATTACCACAGCATAAAGGTGAAACTTTGAAAGACAACGACAAAATCCAGGAATTAAACAAATACCTTTCTGTTGCTTTGACATACGCACCTGATTGTGTTGTTAGGAAGATAAATGAAACAATTTTTCCAGATTATAAAGGTGACGAAACGACAACCTTATTTGGTAGAGAAGAGATTCGTAAAATAGAGCTTATATTTCATAATGACCTCAACAACAAAATTGATTGCTCAAATAAGAAAATTCTACAATTTGGAGATTTTCCTTATTTTCCGTTTCAATGATATAACTTCTTCAATTTCGACTTGATACACATTGATTTGATATAGTCGCAGATAAATACTCTTCTGGTATTCTGCAGAATACTAGAATATCATTTTGCAAACATAAAATTTTTGGTATCTCTAGAATGCTTTTATAAAAGTGTAGAATTTTCGACCATAAGGAGAAAGAGTGTGTTCAACAGTGGTGCCTCTGTATTTTTTATTCACAAAGCCGGCAATATAAAGCTTCCTTGTGTGCTCCGAAATTGTTTTGGGATTGCAATTCAGAGCTTCTGCAATATTTTCAAGGCTAATCCTCTCTTTTTTAGCTATCAACATCAAAATCTCTATGCGCCTATGATTTGCGATCCCT
>DATDXX010000067.1:0-8679 GCA_036517135.1 Minisyncoccota bacterium
CCCCGCCATGCGCGCCGCAAGCGCGCCAACTCCGCCCGCTTTAGAGCTATTGAGGTGCACCACATCAGGATTTTCTTTTTTAAATATTTTGACAAGCTCAAAGAGAGCCGCGAATTCTTTAAAAAAAGAAATATCCCGCATGAACGACTTTATAAATATCGTGCGGATGTTTCTCTCCCACAATTTCCCCTCTAGCTTGCCGGCGCCGGCATCTTTCCCTCCCGTGCCTCCCAAAGCGACGGTCACATCAAACTTTTCTCTTGGAAGCGCTGTCGCCAAGTCATATACATAGCGTTGCGCCCCGCCCCAGTTTGACTTTGTAATGACAGATAATATTTTTTTTCTACTCATATTTTTGATAGACAAACTGGGGCGGGGCGTCGGAAAGGGGTCGGGAAAACTCTAGTTTTCCCGTAGAGGAAGGCAGAACGAAGTTCGTCGGAAAACCGTGGGTTTCCGAGAATGCACGGCCCCCAATTGGATTTTGTGATTACAAAGAGTATTTTTCGTTTTTTAGCTTCCATATAGCCATAAATGCTCTTTTATTGTAGTATACACGATACCATAATCTAATGATGATCCAAAGTAAAAAGGAATCCATGATTCTCCTTGTTGGCGATATCGTTGTATTCATTTTCTCTCTCTGGCTTTCGCTTGCTCTGAGGGCGGGAGCGTTTCCTTCATCAGAAATATTTTTCTCCAATCTTGCGCCTTTTCTCATCCTTTCCATCGCATGGGTCGCATCTTTTTTTATCGCCGGGCTTTACGAAAAGCAGAAAATCGCCCAGAGAAGGCGCTTGCCGGAGCTCTTACTCAAAACCCAGCTTTTCAACAGCTTGGTGGCCATCATCTTCTTTTACTTCATCCCGTATTTCGGAGTGGCGCCTAAAATAATTCTTTTCATCTACATCATCCTTTCACTCGCGCTTTCATTTCTCTGGAGAGTGTATGCGCTCTCAAATCTCGTCTCCAAGAGGCGCGAGAAGGCGATGCTCATCGCTGGCGGCAATGACGCAAACGAGGTCTTGCACGAGATAAACAACAATCCGCGCTATCCCTTTGAGATCACATCCGTTATAGAGCCGGACGCGCAGAGCAATATTGATTTTGAGAAAGACATCGTGGAGAAAATGCGAGCGGAGCATATATCGATAGTCATTCTTGATTCAAGGGACGAAAAGGTGGCTCCGATTTTGCCTCATCTTTATGATTTGGCGTTCGTCAAAATCCAATTTATGGACTTCTATGCCCTGTACGAAGAGCTCTTTGACCGCTTGCCGGTCTCACTTTTGAATTACAGCTGGTTTTTGGAGAACATCTCTCTCGCGCCGCACACTCTCTATGATGCTTTGAAGCGCGTTATGGATATCGTGTCTTCAATTATCATTCTTACGGTAGTTGCTGTCATTTGTGTCCCTGTTTGGCTCATTCTACGCTTGGAGGGAGTGAAGCGACTCTGGAGCTTTCAAGAGAGGGTAGGGCAATATGGCAAGACTATACGGCTTATGAAATTCCCTTCCATGCTTTTTGATGATGGGGGTATTTGGCAAGGCAAGGAGAACAAAGTGACGAAATTCGGAGCTTTTTTGCGCAAAATCCGGCTTGATGAGTTCCCGCAAGCTTGGAATCTTTTGAGAGGGGATGTGTCGCTCATCGGCCCGCGCTCCGAATTCCCGAATGCGGTGGGAGAATACACCAAAGCAATTTCCTACTACAATCTTCGCTACATCATAAAGCCGGGGCTCTCCGGCTGGGCGCAGATATACGGCGAGCATCCGCATCATGGCGTGGACATTGAGGCGACGAAGAACAAGCTTTCATACGACCTTTTCTACATCAAGAATCGTTCCTTCGTACTGGATATAATCATCGCATTAAAAACTATCAAGACCATTCTCTCGCGCGAGGGTCTATAAATAAATCATGAAAAAAATCGTTGTTACAGGGGGAGCGGGATTTATCGGTTCACATCTAGTGGACCGTCTTTTGGAAGAGGGGAATGGAGTCGTCGTACTTGATAATCTCACTACAGGCAGAAGAGAAAATCTGGAAGTGCACAAAGGTAATTCAAAGCTTCAGATAATAGAGCACAACGTTATTTCTCCGATTGATTTGAAAGGCATATCGCAAATTTATCATCTGGCCTGTCCGGCGTCCCCTATACACTATCAGGCGTATCCTATCCAAACTCTCAAGACAAATTTTTTAGGAACTCTAAACATGCTCGAGCTTGCGCAGAAAAATAGTGCTTCATTTTTATTGGCATCCACATCTGAAATCTATGGCGATCCCTTGGAACATCCTCAAAATGAAAGCTATAAAGGTAATGTGAATACTGTGGGTCCGCGAAGCTGCTACGACGAAGGCAAGAGAGTGGCTGAAGCGCTTGCGTATGAATTCAAACAAGAGGGAGTGGCTGTAAAGGTGGTGAGAATTTTCAATACTTATGGTCCGCGAATGAATTTTGAGGACGGTAGAGTGGTTTCCAATTTTGTATTGCAGGCACTCCAAAATAAGCCGATTACGATTTATGGCGACGGAAGACAATCCCGCTCATTTTGCTACATCTCCGATCTCGTAGACGGGCTCCAAAAGATGATGAACACTAAAGAATTTTTTGGGCCGGTAAATCTTGGGAATCCTCAAGAGCTCACTGTGTTTGAAATAGCGAAGGAAATTGTTAAGCTTACGGGAAGCAAATCAAAAATTGAATTTAAAGATTTGCCTGTAGATGACCCGACGAAGCGGAAGCCGGATATAACACTTGCGAAAAAAAAGCTCGGTTTTACACCAAAAATTTTTCTCGAGGAAGGACTAAAAAATATTATTGATGATTTTAAAGCTAGATTAGCATGAAAAAAATTGTTGTTACAGGAGGGGCTGGGTTCTTTGGTTCTACACTTGTGCCAGAGCTTTTGAAAGCGGGCTATGAAGTGCATGTGGTGGATAATCTTAGCGCAGGTAAAAGTGAACATGTGCCGAAGGAAGCTACACTCCATCAAATCGATATAAGGGATGAGGACGCTCTGAACAAACTGTTTTTATCACTTGGTGATATACACGGTGTATTTCATCTTGCGGCTCTGCCACGCGTGCAGTTCTCTATAGATCATCCGAAAGAAGCGCATAGTGTAAATATTGATGGGCTTCTCAATGTTTTTAACGCGAGCACAAAAGCCAAAGCGCGACGGCTCGTGTATTCTGCGTCTAGCTCTGCGTATGGCAATCAAGAGACACTCCCGCTTCACGAGGGGCTTGTGCCGAATCCCATGAGCCCGTATGCCGCACAGAAATATTATGGAGAGATAATGGCGAAAAATTATGCTCTGCATTATGCCTTGCCTACAGTGTCTCTCCGCTACTTCAATCTCTTTGGACCGAATTATGACCCGAACGGCGCGTATCCGCAGGCGATCGGGCTTTTCCTACACCTTAAATCGCAAGGCAAGTCACTGACTGTGACAGGCGATGGGCTTCAGACTAGGGACTGTGTGTATGTGACAGATGTAGCTCGAGCAAATATCTTGGCGCTTGAGAGCGATAAGGTTGGCAAAGGAGAAGTCATAAATATTGGAAGCGGAATAAATCCGACGATTCTCGATATTGCAAAAGAAATCGGAGGTGAGGTCGTACACATTCCACCGCGCATCGAGCCACACGACACTCTCGCAGACATCACCCTCGCTAAAAATCTTTTGGGCTGGGAGCCAACCGTTGATTTCAAGAAGGGAATTACGGAGCTTAAAAAGCTCGCTGGTTTGTAAAAATTCTTCTAATCTGTATAATCCCGTTAGAGAACCGCCAAAGGCTTCAGCCGACTAGGCGGCTTTTCTCTAACGGGATATAATCCCTTTATATGGCAAATAGTAGATTCACAGCAGTATTTCTTTTGGCGCTTGCTTTCTTTGGCGGATTTTTTGTGTATTCTTCGGAAAAAGGCACAGAAAGTGCCTTGGGTAATTTCCCATTCAAATACGGGTTAGACCTAAACGGCGGCACGCATCTCGTGTATCAGGCTGATACATCAAAAGTTGCGTCAGGCGAAGTAAACGGTGCAATGAATGCCCTTCGCGACACTATTGAAAATCGCATCAATGTTTTTGGCGTTTCAGAACCATTGGTTCAGGTTGAAGAGGCGAATATCGGCGGACAAACAGTAGAAAAACTTATTGTTGAACTTCCGGGAGTGACGGATACAGAAAAGGCCATTGATATCATCGGACAAACGCCGATCCTAGAATTTAAGCTTTTGAGACCAGCAGCAACTTCCACAGTAGTCGCATCATCTACAATTACGGCAACAGCAGATGAATTATTTGAAGATACTGGGCTTACAGGACGTTTCCTTTCACGCGCAGACTTGGAATTCGATCCGAACACCGGAGCTCCGTCTGTGCTTTTGACATTCAATAACGAAGGAAAAGACCTGTTCGCAGTGATCACTAAAGAAAATATCGGCCGAATGCTTGCTATATTTTTAGACGGACGACCGCTTTCAACGCCTGTAATCCGTGAAGAGATTCCAGACGGCAAAGCTCAGATCACTGGCACATTCACTCCTGATGAAGCGAAAAAGCTAGTGCAGAGTTTAAATTACGGTGCCTTGCCTTTACCCATCTCACTTCTCGGCTCACAGACAATTGGCGCATCGCTTGGCGAAGGAGCGCTCAGTGCTAGTGTTTATGCAGGAGTTCTAAGTTTTATAATTATCTCTATCTTTCTCATATTATGGTATCGCTTGCCGGGGGTTGTTGCGGTTTTTGCCCTAGCAATTTACACGGTGCTTAATTTGGCGATTTTCAAGCTTGTGCCTGTAACACTTACTTCAGCTGGACTTGCTGCATTTATTCTTTCTATTGGAATGGCTGTGGACGCCAATATACTTATTTTTGAGCGAATGAAAGAAGAGCTTCGCCGCGGACTACCCCTTAATGATGCTATAAAAGAGGGATTTCATAGGGCGTGGCTTTCAATTCGGGATTCCAACTTATCTTCCATAATTACCGCGATAATCCTCTATTATTTTGCAACCTCGGCACTTATCAAAGGATTTGCATTCGTATTCTTTATCGGTGTTGTTACCTCAATGTTTACCGCTATAACTGTATCCCGCACTCTTCTTATAGCTTTAGGGGTAAAAGGCGAAAATAAATTCATCAAATTTATTTTTGGAAACGGAATAGGGAACAAATAGCATGCAAGTAATCAAATACAGAAAAATATTCTATATCTTCTCAGCGATAATTATTGCCGTATCTCTTTACGGCATATTCGCATATGGGCTTAATCTCGGCATTGATTTCAAAGGAGGAACTCTCATTGAAGCGGAATCGGTGAGTCCCCCGAACATGCAAAAGATAAATGAGAGTTTAACACAGCAAAATATTGGAAGTTTTTCAGTTAGGCCTACCGGCGAGAGGGGTGTTATTGTGAGAACCAGAGAACTTTCTTCGGAAGAATTGAAGTCAGTTGGCGAGATTTTTACGGCGAATCAGAAAGGAATAATAAAAAGAGCAGATACGGTGGGTCCAATATTAGGGGAAGAACTTACAAAAAAAGCTCTTTGGTCAATTGTTTGGGTTATTGTTGCGATAGTTCTTTTCATTACCTTCACGTTCCACAAAGTTTCTAAACCGGTCTCATCCTGGAAGTATGGAGCCGTGGCTATCGTTGCTTTACTTCACGACATCATCGTGCCTGCAGGGGTGTTTGCATATCTTGGCTATTTTCATGGAGTTGAAATTGATGCACTATTTGTGACGGCGCTTCTGGTTGTATTAGGATTTTCTGTTCACGACACAATTGTGGTATTTGACAGGACGAGGGAAAATCTAGGGAAGAATAATTCAGCCAAAATAAGCAAAGATTTTGAGACAATAGTAGGAGAGAGTGTGTCGCAGACTTTCACTCGTTCCATCAACACATCGCTTACAACACTCATCGCTCTTGCCGTACTTTATTTTGCGGGTCCTGCATCAACTCAAAATTTCGCGCTGGTGCTTCTAATTGGCATTACAGCAGGAACATACTCGTCAATCTTCATCGGCAGTCCTCTTTTGGTTACATTAGAAAAATTTCAGAATAGGAAATCTAAATAATTTTCAAGCATAGCCACCCAACACATATAAAATATGCTATAGCATATTTTATATGTGTTGATGAGAAATAAAAATAATTGATTTCATAATGAATTTTCCAAGAAAATCTACTACCGGGTTGACAAAAAAAACCTCAGGAGTAATATGTCCACCATGCAAATTAAGCCATCAAATCTTCTTCTAGGTCTGCTCCTAAGCCTCAACCGCAAAGGTGGAGATTTGACTTGTGCGTCTAAAATGAAAGTAGAAAGTAGTGAGTAGGAAGTAGAAAGATTTTAGAAACAAAAGCCAGCTTTCCACAAGGAAGCTGGCGTTTTTTGTTCTTTCAATCACCCCAACCCACCTAGCCATGAGTCATCCATTCGCTGAAAAACAGCCTCTCCAAAAGCTATACAAGAAATTCCCAGGGTTTGAACTCAAGTATTCAAACTGCACCGACAAAGTCTGCAGGCTCCAGGTCGTCTTACCTGATGGGCAAGTGTGCAATGTCGAAGCCAAGACTAAGCACACTAATCACTTTGATGGTCTGGTTGCGCTTTTGAAACGCACGCTTCGTCAGCATTATCGCGGAGGCCCTGGCAAAATAAAGCGCCAGGAAAGGTTTGAGCGATTTAAAAGTAAGTTTGTCACAGCTGCTTCTTAATTGAGGCGGCTTTTTTTTCAAAATCAGATATTTGACTTTATTCTATTCGTAGCTATACTATCCGCTACGTCTTCTATATGGAGGCAGTCCGCCAGCCGGCGGATGTTCCTTGAAACGAAAAATCAATAGTCCCAGTAGTAGAGCGTAGCTCACTACGGGGTAAAAATATTGAGAACAAATCTTATAGCAAATTAACCCTTTGCTATAGGAAATAAGTGCAAGTAAAAATCACACAAAATAAAATAATTCTTTAAGCTAGAAATATCAAATGATAAAAAAAACAATCAAAATCAACACAAAGTTTTAAGGCAAAAATATTTTGCCGAGAATAATGTAGCAATTTCTGTTTTGTTTCGTTCTGCCGAGCACCAAGTTGGTGCTTCGGTTTAATTTTAGAGTTTGATCCTAGCTCAGGATGAACGCTGGCGGCGTGGATAAGGCATGCAAGTCGAACGGTCGAGCACCATTTAGCAATATTTGGTGTTCGGTAGTGGCAGACGAGGTAGTAACGAGTAGGTACTCACCCTAAAGTCAGGGATAACCCATCGAAAGATGAGCTAATACCCGATATGATCTCCGGATCAAAGGAGCAATCCGCTTTAGGAGAGGCCTGCTTAGTATCAGCTAGTTGGTAAGGTAATGGCTTACCAAGGCTATGACGCTTAGGGGCGCTGAGAGGCGGACCCCCACCGATGGGACTGAGACACGGCCCATACACCTACGGGTGGCTGCAGTCGAGAATCTTCCGCAATGGACGCAAGTCTGACGGAGCGACGCCGCGTGATGGATGAAGAGCTTCGGTTTGTAAACATCTTTTATGAGCTACTAAATTTTGAAGAGCTCATGAATAAGGGGTTGCTAAACTCGTGCCAGCAGCAGCGGTAATACGAGTGCCCCAAGCGTTATCCGGAATTATTGGGCGTAAAGGGTGTGTAGGTTGCTTTCTTAGTCAGGTGTTAAAACCTTCCGCTCAACGGAAGATCGGCATTTGAAACGGGAAAACTAGAGGATGCGAGAGGTCTATAGAACTCATGGTGTAGGGGTGAAATCCGTTGATATCATGGGGAATACCAAATGCGAAGGCAGTAGACTGGCGCACTCCTGACACTGAAACACGAAAGCGTGGGTAGCGAATGGGATTAGATAAACGCTCGCACGCATGCTTTTTAAAATGAACGCAATAAATCCGTGTTCGGATTTTTGCTTCTGCTCGTCCGCCTGCGCGGACTTGCGCAAATCATTTTAAAAAGCATGCGTGCTTACTCCAGAGTTGGAGGAAAGGGGCAAATGTCTCATCTGGCGGTAACGCCAGAAAGCAAATTTGGCTATATGCTGGAAACTCTGCGAATATCAAAGTACCGAAAGGTGAAAATCTTTGATCGATGCAGACAATCAGCAGGGAAGACTTGCAGACTTTGTAGAGGAAAAGAATCCTCAGATCTTTTGGAGGTGGTGTTTAAACACTACTCGTTCATAAAGTGGCGACTGAATGCATGTGGTTGCCAATTAGTGAACGAGTGTATGGGGTCAAGTCCCCGTCACTTCCGCCATTTCAGTCGAGGTAAACAAACATTTACCTCCTCTACAAAGTTTGTAAGTACCCTCAGAGACTATATGCCAAGCTCCGAAAATTTTTTGAAGAAAAATTTTCGGATGAAGATATAGTCCGATCTTACTGGCGACAGTAAGAGGCAATCAGAAATGTATTGCCCTCGAAGCTAACAGCTAGAAGCTAAAAGCTATAAGCTGTTTGTTGCGGAGCAACAAACATGACCCCAGTAGTCCACGCCCTAAACTATCTTCTCTTGCTTTTCGGAGTATCGACCCTCTGAGAGGCGAAGCTAACGCGTTAAGAGAAGCGCCTGGGTAGTACGATCGCAAGATTAAAACTCAAAGGAATAGACGGGGACTTGCACAAGCAGAGGATTATGAGGTTTA
>DATDXX010000068.1:0-9684 GCA_036517135.1 Minisyncoccota bacterium
ACGCGAAAGCGGACGCGCTAGTGACGCGAATCAGCGAGCCGGCGCTACTTATCACCTCCGACCAAGTGATTTTATGTGAAGGTGAATTGAGAGAAAAGCCGAGAGATGAGAAGGAAGCAAGAAGATTTTTACAAAGCTACAGTAGCAATCCAGCTCATGCCGTCGGCGCAGTGTGCGTCACAAACACCGAGACGGGCAAGCGCGCTTCAGGAATGCAGAAATCAACGATTTACTTCAAGCCACTACCCGATAATTTTATTGAAAGTTTCATAAAAAGCGGAAAATCATTCAAATATGCCGGAGGATTCCCGGTGCAGGATTTGATAAAGCAGGTGAGTGAAATTGCCACTTCGGCAATGTACCACAAATGAAGAAGCAGTCACCATATGATGACTGCTTCGACTAAACAAAAGAACTCTCGAATGCTACTTCCTCATCCAACGAGGATCATCCGGATCGGTAGGCGGGCGATCAGCCGAACTACTGCACTGTTTCATAGCGGAGGTAATAATTAAAGCATACTAGCAAAAAAAGTAAAGAAATCGCAGTGCTGGACAAATCACTCTATATTTGGTTTAATCCCCCTCAGACCTCATTGAGGGAGAGTCTTTGGTAAGTGCCAAAAGATTCGCTACAACATAAATGAGATACAGTACTTCTTATCATGAATCGCCCCACTCAGAGCGGTATCAAAAGTAAGGGAGGAACGCCTGGATCGACATCGTCAACTTCGCTCAATATCGGTGACATCCGTTTGACCGAACTTCCGCGGAGACCAGACGATGTCTTCATGCGAGGCTTGCGTCGCCGCCGCGCCTAGCTTTCTGCCCCACATTGGAAGGTGGTTCGTAAACGGACCACCTTCCTTTTCATTTCTTATGTAATGAAACAACTAACATCCATCGTAGTTGAATGTCAGTATTCACTTTCGGATACCACATTTCATCATAATCCAACCAAAGCCGCATAAAACGCATTTTATCTATCTTTAGAATATTTCCTTTTTTCGAATCAACTAGCAAGATGTGCTTGAAAGTAACTTTTTTTACTACACTAAAGTGTCCTATTACGCCTTCTAGCATCCAAGATACTATTACTACTTGGTCAGGCTTAACTGCTTCTTTGGCCAATATTTTCCATGTCACGCTTGATTCTTCTCTACAGTAAAATCCAAGATCTTTTAAAGCCACAACAAGCTCCGAGTTTGAAAGCCCTCCTCTTCCTTTGTACTTAGTCACTTTTGCAATTTTTCCGTGTGTGAGATGTTTTCGCAGGGCTCTTGCGACCATAAGTATGCAAGCAGGACCGCACCCGATACTGTCTCTCTGTTTTACTGGGAGAATTTCACTTTTCACTAGAAAATTATAACATTGATGGCTTTTGACTGCACTTTTTCATGCTTGATCGAGATTGTCACCACACCTTTACCTACGCTATAAACTATGGTATGGTTTCACAAAGGTTCACGCTAAGTATCCTGTGGGAAATCAGGAGGCGTACGGACTAAATATCTGATCCTTGAAAAAATGAGACCAAAAATCAAAGACGGAGTATCCGTCATATTCAAGCCATTGCGCGGTGAGAGCGGCTACGAACTTTCTTTTCTCATGAATGCTACTGGATCAGTATATTCCTTTAACATAAATGAGCAGGGGCTGAGGGCTGTAAAAATGTTCAATGGCAAGCACACAATCACAAGCATATCCAAGGATGCAGGAGTCACAGCTGAAGGTATTACTGCCCTCACAGGGATTCTTGCGGATAAGGGATTGCTAGAAATCCAAAACAGCTGTTATACGGCAAACACCGTTGTTGCAAATACACCTCAATTAAACTTCTTTTCAGGATTTGAAAAGGAACCTGGCGAAGGGCTCCAATTCCAATCCAGACTTGAAACAGCTAAAGTGGGCATTATCGGAATTGGAGGCATCGGATCATGGGTTCTTAAAGGCCTGCTTCATCTGGGTGTCAAAAAATTTGTAATCGCTGACCCAGACCGTGTGGAGGCCTCAAACCTGAATCGACAATGCTTGTATCGCGAAAATGATGTGGGTAGCAAAAAGCTTACCTCCCTTAAAAACAATCTAGATCTGCAGGCATGCGATCTGAAAATAGAGGGCGTGTCCAAAAAAATTCTGACAACCAGTCAATGCGACAGAATTTTTAAAGACATTGATCTGCTCATAAATTGCGCGGACGAGCCATCTACTGACAAGATCAATCGTATAGTGACTGCGTCTTGTTACCCTCGGCGCATTCCGCATATCTTATGCGGAGGCTATGACGGGCATCTTGGCTTCGTGGGCCCAACTATTATTCCAGACACTTCACCGTGCTGGTATTGCTGTGAAGCAAGCATAAATGACCTCGTTCGCAAAAGTAATTACAAGCACATGCTTGTCACTGATAGTGACAAGGTCGGAAGCAGTATTGCCCCGATCTGCGCGATCATCGCAAACTTCCATGTAATGGAAGCGATGAAAGTGCTTACAGGTATTGTAAAACCTACTATGATCGACCAAATGCTTGAAATAGACTTCTTGACTTATGGACAATTTCCGAAAAAGCTTATCAAAAGAGCAAGCTGTAACCTCTGTAACAAGAAAGGTGCCAAATGAAAAAAAAATCTGAAAAGTACATCCTATCAGCCAACTTGATTCGAGAAAAAGCATCAAGCGAGGATGGCGAGATTGTGCTGTTCAACACAGTGACCGGGCAGAGGCTTACTGCGAGTAGAGAAACTTTGAAGCTTCTTCAGCAGTTTAAAAAGGAAACAACCCTTATCGAGGTAGCCGGCAGGCTTAATCTCAGAGGCAGCCTGGACCAGATCACTTCATTGGCGGAAAGGCTGCTGAGAAGCAGTGCTCTGATCAAAGTGGGAGATAACGAGCACGGTACACTTCGACAGATAAATGAGACGGAGTGGATCATCAAGCCCACTGTCAGCTTCTTAAATGCTGAATTCGAAGACTATCGCAAGATAAAGAGGGCTTTGGCCTTCGTGGGAATTCCTGTCGATTTTGCTACGACCGGCTACGCTGGTGCTAAATTGGCGCCAGAATGCTTGCGGAGCTGCTCTGTGAAAATGTCGCGTGTTGAACAAGACATCTTTACGGGTAAATCGAAGGGTTTTTATAGCTACAATCTTAGGAAAACGATCCTAAAAGGGTTAGACATCTTTGATTGTGGCGATATCATCCATGAGCTTTCGGAAAATCCGTGTGAGAGCTACAAAAGAATGCAGGCAACTTCAGCTCACTTGTTGAAAAACAGCAATTTGCCCGTATTTATTGGAGGAGATCATTCAATTTCTGCTCCTTTGATACGATCAACGGCAAGTTTCTTAAGTGGCGACCTGTCCGTAGTGCAATTTGACGCTCATACTGATCTTGCGGATTGGAGTGTGGGTCAAAATCATCATCATGGCAACATGATGGCCAGAGTTCTTCACGAAAACCCGAAAGTGAAAATCTGGCAATATGGACTTAGGGGATTTGCCGGGAGCAGCAATGTGTTAAAAAGAGTTGTTCAGGTACCACAGTCGGCAATCGGCCAGTCCAAGAGATTGATCCAGTTGCCGATTCCAAAAGGCAAAAAATGCTACTTAACAATCGACATTGATGTGTTGGATCCGGTCTATGCCCCCGGTACCGGAACACCTGTACCGATGGGGATGTCTCCCTCTACATTGCTAAGTCTAATCAAAAGGATTGTCTGTCAAAATGAGATTGTGGCTATTGATTTGGTTGAGGTAAATCCAGCAAGGGATAGTAATGACCTGACGGCAAATACCGCTGTCACGATTTTACTGGATGTGCTCGGTCTCATTCTTTAGCTAGTTGCCACATCAAGAAATTGGTGTGGCATTTTTTATGACACAATTTATCTATGAGCCTCGGCGAGCATCTGACCAGACGGGTATGGCGAGAGTAGGGGATTGCTGGGTAGCAAGAAGCTTGTGTTGCGCGTATCCGGAATGCAGAAATCAACGATTCACTTCAAGCCACTGCCCGATGTTTTTATTGAAGATTTTATAAAGAGCGGAAAGGCTTTCAAATACGCCGGAGGATTCCCGGTGCAGGATTTGATAAAGCAGGTGAGTTAATCGGCAATAAAAATAACCCCTCGCTCGCTTGTATGCAAAGCAAAGGGTCACTGCAGAAGGAATCTTATGGCATCTTCGGCGCTGTATGAGCTGTCAGCGCTCGTCATTATTCTTCGCAGGAAGCTGACATCGTCTCCAAGAGTGACGAGAGCGGGCTCGCTTCCATCGCCTAGGCCCGCAGTGGATATGAGCCCATTGCAGATACAGCCGATTCCCACGGTCTCCTCAATTTTCCCGCCTTTGTGGACGAATTGCTCTACGGGCTCTCGCGGGCATCTGTATCCTATTGCTCCGTCTGCCTTTTCATAGAGAGACACAAGGGCGCATTGGTCGCACTTGCGAGTCCTCGCCTCATAGACGCTTCGCTCTGATATTGTGCCATCCAAAACCGCCACCTTGAACGGAAATCCCGTGGGGGAAATGGACATATCAGTCCGAATCCGCAATGTCCCTTCAAATCCTTGCCTGCGAATTTCTGCTCGGATTTTCGGGTCCATTCCCGATTCCTCACAGAGAGCAAAGATAGAGCCGGCCTGGATTCCTTTTGCCCCGACCGAAAGCGCCCATGCAAGCTTTTCTGGAGAGGCCTTGGCTCCACCAATCCAGAATGGCAATCCCAGCTCGCCAATCTTTTGGTAATCCACCTCGTCCTTCGGACCATACACACCGCCTTTTCTGGGCGGGGCATTGTGTCCTCCGGCCGTCGGCTCTTCCACTACGAATCCGTAGACGCTCCCTTTTGGCAGTTTCTTTACGAAAATAGAAGCCAGCAGGTTTGAGGCGACTATCGGAATAAATCCGGGCCTTTTTCCAAAAAAAAGCTTTTCTCCGAAGAAATTTTCGGGATTAAAGCTCATCTCGTAGCTTGTGATATTTCTGCCAATTACGGGGACGCGATAAGTCGCAGTCCTGCCTTCAGACAAGGCATCAATCACTTCGGGAATCTGGAGAGGTATGCCCGCTCCCATCGTGATGAAATCCACATCGGCCATCATCGCGCCAGCAATCGCATAGATGTGAGGCATCGATATTTTTTCCAGATAGTTGATGCTCACAGGATTGCCGTGCCCTTCCTTCGCCAGCCAAACAAACGCAAAATTTGCGCAGATTGTAAGCGAAATTAAGAAATCGGAGGGCTTGACGCTGAAGACCTGCGCTCCCTTGAAGGGGGCGCCTTTAGGGATTCCATCTTCCACGAAATAGGTATCCAAAACTTTTTGGGCCATATCGGGGAAGGGAAAGTGCGCGAGAGCGCGTCTTAAATGGCCGCCCAAATCGCCCATTTGGAGTATGCGGGGCATGACTTTTTCCAGAGCTACACCGGAGATTGTTCCTTGTTGGCCCCGGATTGAGACGGCTTTTGCCAGGCGTGGATTGGAGATATTCACCCCCATGCCGCCTTGAATGACTTTTGGATGAAGATTCATATTTTTCCTTTCTGTTTTTAATTCAAAGATCAGTTCATTTATAGGATAGCAGAGAGCCCCAATTTTTCCTATATGAAAGAAAAACCCACAAGATTTTAGCGAGGCATACTTATTTGTGTTTGTTTTACGGAGACTGTAAACTGTTTAACATGATGGAGATTCCAAAACAAATACAAGACCTCGCAGCAAAAAACAAGCGTAAACTTCAGGAGCATAGTATCGAGCATGAGTAGCATTAGAATCACAACCGCGTGCGGTGTGTACTTCAATGACTCACTGCTCATGGTAAGGGAGAAACAAGAAAACCGAGAGGTGCTCGATATACCGGCAGGTGGCTTGCATGCAAATGAGGATGTTCTCGGCTGTGTAAAACGCGAAGTGCTAGAGGAAACAGGCGTCACGATACAGAATCCTTCACTAAAGGCAGTTTTTCAAGTCATCGAACCAAATCAAACCACTATCAATTTTCTTTTTACGGAGATTTTGCATGAGCGTCCTATTTTGAACAGCTCAAGATCCGTTATTGGTGAGGATATATCAGACGTGATGTTCCTTCCCATAAAAGAAATACAGGAAAAGGTTTCTACCCAACCAGAACTGTTCGAACACGCCCTTGCTCGAAAGCGTTTAGAACTGCTACTTGCAAAAGATGTATCCCCCAATTCGGTCATCATGGTGACACTCTGACCTGCCTAAATAATGTATAATGGTTATCATGAACTTTAGGGAGCATCTGACTTCGGCTTGACACTTTTTATTGAGCATGTACTATTATTCGCAGACTAGCTCCTTTCAGGATGCCTGGTTCTTTCAAAAACACAGCAAACAAAATAGGTAAAAATATGAAAAGTTGGATTGCTAAGGAAAAGATGACGGAAAAGACCCCCACCCTCAACAAGGTGATGGCCTACCAAAACGAGAGACTAGTGAAGACTTTGCAGAGAAAGCTGAATTTGACGAGGATGGGAGCAATTCTCCTCTTCGAGGATCTCAAGCGCTTCCTGTATCTCTGCGCCATCTTCAAAAACAACTGCGCTCCCACACCCAAAATTGACAAAGCCTGGCATGAATTCATCCTGAATACCCGCGACTACGCAGATTTCAACGAGATGCAGTTCGGACTCTTCCTCCATCATCGGCCCGGAATCCCGAAAAGAAAGAGTCTGCCGTTGATCGAAAAGACGAAAGACAATGCCAAAAAAGCATTCGGCGACCTCTCGTCCAACTGGAACATCCCTGCCAACATCGGCTTTGACAATCCAGACACCTGCGACATGTGCGTGTAAGCGGCGATCGAGTCAAAAAAGCAGGTGCGAGAGAATCAACATCTTCCACCTGCAATTTTTATGATCATCTACGAATTTCTAAAAAATAAAGGAATCCTAGAAAAACTCGTCAATAACGAGCTTATTGATGTTGGATCTGGTGACGGCAGTCATGGAAAAGAATTTGAGGCACATGGCTTCAAAGTTTCTTATATAGAAAAGGAAAACGGGCTAGACGCAATTACCTACGACTTTCCCAAAAATACTTACGGCATCGCAGTAGCAAGAAATTCATTACCTTTTATGGGTAAAGACCAGTATAAAGTTATTTCAAAAATCTATTCTTCCTTAAAAAGGAGGGGATATTTCTATGGTACAGTTTTTGGTAAAGAAGAACCCTGGGCTAAGAAGAGAATTATAACTCCTATTGATTTTAAGAAGCTAAGAAAACATTTTAAGCGACTAGGATTTGAGATCCTCTGGGAAGGAGAAGAAAAGGGTATCGGTAGAGCGCTGAACGGAGAGATAAAACTCTGGCATATCTTTAAGTTTCTTTGTAAAAAGTAACCCCATCGGAGTATATGTTATAATATATGGGTATGAACCTCGGGGAGCATCTGACCAGATGGGTATGGTGGGGATGAAAAATTACTTGATGAATTGAAAAAAGTAGGGTAAGTATCAATCCAGCTTCTTCACAAAAATTGAAACACTCCGGAAGTACTGATCAAAGTCCGGAAGGTTTTTCTTCAGGAGCTCTACAAACGCGCTTTTATCAAGAGTGTCATACCTATGGACAATACGATTCCTGAGCCCAACAACCGGCGCTATTTTTACGGCCAGATCATTCGGCAGGATATCAATCTTTCCTAGAGCGACGAATGTACTCTGCAGGTCATCGGGGGCGGGCACACCCTTTTCTCTGATGATATGAATATTTATGTCGACGGACACATCGACAACGAGCTGAAAAATTCTTTCTGCCGTATGATACTTAAAGGGATCAGAAAGGATTTCTTTGGTGTCCATCGCCGCGAGATTCTTGAGATCGTTTAGATAATCTCTGAGCTCCTCCAATTTTTTTGTAAGTAGAATATGGTCAATCATAAAAACAAAAAAATTAGAGCATGGCTCGCTTCGCTTGGTACAAAGCAATCGTCTCATAATAAATCCTTAATGCTCGCAGAAATCCTTCAGTAAAGAAGCCCGATTCCTTTTCGTAAAGAGGTTTGCCCTCTTTGAAGACATGATAACGAAGCAAGGGAGACGACTTCCTTATATCAACAAGGTCGACTCGGCTTTTTAACTCTTCTGTGATGTCCATGGCGAGCCTTGCCTCATCCTCGAGCGAAAGCCCCCGATTTCCTAAATATGCGATATCAGCGTCGCTGTCATCACGAAAATCGCCTCTGGCTCTCGAGCCAAAAAGTGCGATGAGTGCGATATCATATTTTTTTGCTATATCTCTTATGCTCATGAAGCCATAATACCACAAATCAGAGAAATGAGGTATAATTGCGGTACGAACTTTGGGGAGCATCTGACAATTGATGGATATGGTGGGAGTAGAGAATTGCTGGATAGCAAGGAGCTTGTGTTGAAGTGCTTGAAGCAGCTTCCGGAGCTTTTGGGTATGAAGACCTTGTCAAAGCCAGAGGTATACTTTGCGCCGGATAATCATATGAAAGACCCCGGGGGATGGAGCGGCTTCGTGGTCATCGCTGAAAGCCACATCAGCATACACACATTCCCAAAGAGGGGATTCGTAAGCGCCGATGTTTATACCTGCAAAAACGGCCTAGATATAGAGCTTGTGATTCAGTATTTTAAGGACAAATTTGAGCTCAAAGACATAGAGAAGAATTTTATAAAGAGGGGTACAAGGTATCCAGATAAGAATATTTGTTAAATTAAAAAATTGAAATTGTAACTAGAAAATGATAGTATTCCTTCATGGATAAAAAGGAGATCGTAAACTACTGGGCTAGCGCTTCCAATAGCGATTTTCAATTGGCGCTAATCCTCTTTGAAAATGAGAGATATCCCTATAGTCTCTTCTTTTTGCATCTTTCTATCGAGAAATTATTGAAAGGCCTTATTGTGAGCAACACCTCTAATCCCGCACCTTATGGACATAATCTAGTCCGTCTGGTAGAAACTGCTGATATTGAATGCTCGGAAGAACAGCGAGATTTACTTAGGGATATTACAACATTCAATATCAGTGGCCGTTATGATGATTACAAAAACCAGTTTTATAGGACAGCTACCAAAGAATATGCAGAAAAGTATATTAAACAGGCAAAACACTTAACACTATGGTTAAAAAAACACTTCCAGACAATATAACACGATTGGTCAGATCGTTTAGATCACTATTAGAAAAGGATAACATCCCGGTTGATTCGATGATTGTCTTTGGATCTGAAGCCAAGGGCACAGCGCGAGCTGAAAGCGATATCGATGTGTGTGTCGTATCACCATTATTCGGCAATGATAAAATAACTGAGATGCAGATACTGTTTAGAAAAGCCGGGCGCATAGACTCTCGCATCGAGCCGTACCCAATGAGTCCAAAAGATCTTAAGGATACATACAACCCTATCGTGAGTGAAATTGTTAAATGGGGGATATTGGTTTGAGCTCAAAGAAGTGGAGAAGAATTTTATAAAGAGGGGTACGAGGTATCCGGATAAAAATATTTGTTAAGCTAGCTTAATCTACGATGTATAATGAGTGTTCTCAGGGAAATTATTAAAGCATCACCGGTTCGGTCACCTTGCGCACAAGACGTTTTCTGTACCAATCACAGGTATCCTGAAGGCCCTTCTCTAGTGTGTATTCAGGGACAAAATTTAGTCTGTCTAAGACAGATATATCAGCCACA
>DATDXX010000069.1:0-7706 GCA_036517135.1 Minisyncoccota bacterium
CGCCTCCTCCACCACCTCCGCCTCCTCCACCAGCACCAATGCGACCAAGAAGAACTCCACCTGGAACACCGCCACCTCCACCACCTCCACCGCCAGCGCCACCTCCACCACCTCCACCGCCTGCACCGCCGCCAGAAACAGAAGCACAGCGTATTGCAAGAGAAGAGGCTGAAGAGGAAAGTGACTAATCAAAAATGAAAAAATACGATTCAAACCAATACGTTGAAATATTCTACAAACTTCCTCCTGAAATAAAGGATGTGGTGGCTTCTGATGACACTATCAAGCGCATCTGGGCAATAGGAGAGAAGCATCGCCTTCATATAGACAAGATAGGTGTCATGAATAATATTTCTTACGACGTTATTATGGGTCTCATTCCTAGTAGAAATTTTTCTAAAGAGCTTGCCAGTGAGCTACAAATATCATTACTTGAAGCGGCGGCAGTTGCCCGAGATATTGATGAAGAGATTTTCAAGCCTATAAAAAAGATCATGATTGCCATGTATGGCGACGGCGCGCCGAACAAACCGTCAAGCTCTCTTGTGACGCTTGAAGAAGAAGATGATGTTGATCATGGTAATTTAGAAAAAGACAAATTGCTTAAAGAAATAGAGAATCCGACAGCGGCGGTGGCACGCGTGGAACGCGTGCCGGCTAGGAAGGAAGAAGCTGGTAAGCTTGTTAGCTTGTTAGCTAGTAAACCAACAAAAGAAGTAGAAACTATGGCAGAAGTTTCCGACTTACATAATTTAGAAAAAAGAGCTGGAATCAAAGAAGCTAGCAAGCTTACCAGCTTACCAGCTTACCAGCTTTCTAAATCCGATAAGCTCACAAGCTCGCCAGCTAACAAGCTAACAAGCTCTCCGAGCATGTTGGAAAAAATCGCCACAATGAAATTGTCGCAGTCGTTTGTGATGCCAAAAGAAGCTGGTCAGCTTGAGAGCTTGTCAGCTGGTCAGGAAGATATAAGAAAAAATGGAAAATTAGGAAGCGAAGAAGTTGTGCAGGAAAAAATACAGGAGGATATGAATAGCTTGAGAGCAAAGAAGGAGGAAATAACAGATCCGTTCAGCGAGAAAAACAAAGTCTTTGTGCCCCCTGCGAGGCCTGTGCCCGGTTTTAAACTAGGGGAACAGAAAACAAAACCGCCCGTCCCGACTCAAATGCCCGCGCCAGCTCAAAACAACCCACCACCTGCCAAAAATTACGGAAGCGACCCATACCGCGAACCGCTTAATTAGCTGTCAGCTTTTAGCTATTAGCTGTTAGGAAAATAAAAAAATTGATAAAATCATACAAGGATCTAATAGTCTGGCAAAAGGCTGTGTCTGTTGCTGTACTCACATATGAAATAATTAAAGAGTTCCCTACTGTTGAAAAATTTGGATTAGCTTCGCAGATGCAGAGAGCGGCAATCTCTATTTCTTCTAACATAGCCGAAGGAAGATTGCGCAGTACCCGAAAAGATTTTTGCCAATTTCTAAGGATTGCTCTTGGATCTGCAGGAGAATTACAAAGCCAAATTGAGGTAGCACGACGATTATCATTCGGAGATAAACTGGACTATAATAACATAGAGTTACTTCTAGATGAAGTAATGAAAATGCTTAATGTAATAATTTCAAAACTAAAAGCTGACAGCTAAAAGCTAATAGCTTCTCTATGCAGTATCAAGTACCACAATTCATTGAAGTAGAAGACAAGATTTTCGGGCCGCTTACTTTTCGGCAGTTTGTTTATGTTGCCGGTGGCGCGGGCATGTGTTTCTTGGCTTACCGATTCATTCCGTCTCCTTTTTCCTTTCTTATAGTCATTCCCTTGGGACTTTTTTCGGCCGCCTTAGCATTTTACAAAGTCAACAAGCGCCCGTTTATTGATGTGGTGCAGTCGGCAATAAAATATTTTTTAGGCAATAAATTATATGTTTGGAAAAAGAAAGAGAAGCCGCCAACACCCGAAGAGGTGTCCGTACTGCCAAAGGGAGCTATTTATGTGCCCAAGCTATCGCAATCAAAACTAAAAGATCTCACCTGGTCCTTGGACATCAACGAAACAATCTATTCAAAAGCTGCAAAGGGACTCCGGACTCGCGAAGGCGCCGCGCTGGAGGGATTACAGGCATTCGAAGGACTGCCGGATAATTTAGCTGAGAGACAGAATATTTATGAGAGAAAGAAGATAGAGAGTGGAGAGTAGAAAGTGGAAAGTAGTAAAGAAAAAGTGGCACAAAGTTACGAAAATTTAAAAATCTGGCAAAAAGCAATTGCTCTGGCAGAACAAATCTATACGGTTACAAAGAAGTTCCCAAAAGAAGAAATCTTTGGAATAACCTCACAGATAAGAAGAGCGGTTGTTTCTGTGTCATCAAATATTGCAGAGGGTTCAAGCAGATCAAGTAAAAAAGATTACTGCTGTTTTGTTGACATATCGCTTGGTTCCTTAAAAGAAGTAGAAAATCTGACTATAATTTCCGTACGGTTGGGATATATAGATGTGAATTTTAGTGATAAACTATTAGTTGAGGCCACAGAGCTTGGCAAATCATTAGGTGGCTTTAGAAAATATTTATTAAAATGATTAGGTTTCTTATAACTACTCTCTACTATCCACCTTCTACTTTCTAACCATGGCTACACAAACAGGAAAAAGTTCGCAAGATTTTGTACCTATAAAAGAAGTCCGCGACGGCGTGGTGGTGCTTAAAGACAACAGCCTGCGTGCCATAGTAATGACTTCTTCTGTGAATTTTGCCTTAAAAAGCCTGGACGAACAGAATGCGATAATTTTTCAATTCCAGAATTTTCTCAATTCCATTAACTTTTCAATCCAGATTTTCACCGAATCGCGCCGTCTTGATATCCGGCCTTACATCGCACTTCTGGAAAAAGTAGAAAAGGATCAGCGAAACGAACTTCTTAGAATCCAGACCAAAGAGTATATAGAGTTCATCAAAGACTTCACTGAAAATGTCAATATCATGACAAAAAGTTTTTTTGTAGTGATACCATATATTCCTGCCATTATTCAAACTAGAAAAAGCATGCTTTCTTCAATTTTAGGCAAAACCGAGCAGGCCATCAGAGAAAAATCTGAGAGTTTTGAGGAAAACCGCACCCAACTTCTCCAGAGAATGGAAGTGGTAATTGCAGGACTCACACGAATGGGAGTACGGGCGATACCATTAGGAACAGAGGAGATTGTGGAGCTTTATTACAAGCTTTTCAATCCTGGAGAAACAGAAAAACCTATCAATCTAACAGAGGTAGTGGGAAGCTAAGAAGCTATATAGATGGTATAGATTGTGAGCTAGTAAGCTGGTCAGCTTGTGAGAAAATGCACACTAACAACGCAATACAAAATCATAAGGATCTGATCGTCTGGCAGAAAAGTGTAGACCTGTCGGTTTTTATTTATGAAATCACTGAAAAATTTCCTAGAGAGGAACAATTTGGATTATCAAGCCAGATG
The DNA here is from genome assembly GCA_036517135.1 of Minisyncoccota bacterium. Taxonomy (GTDB): domain Bacteria; phylum Patescibacteriota; class Minisyncoccia; order Phycocordibacterales; family CAIRYW01; genus JAQBQZ01. The sequence goes on from DATDXX010000069.1 coordinate 3,472, forward strand.
AGAAGGTCTTCAGTATCAATTGCTTCAAATATAGCGGAAGGGAGGCAAAGAAGCACAAAAAAGGATTTTGTAAATTTTTTAAGAATCGCAAAGGGTTCCTCTTCAGAACTAGAAACACAACTAATTATTTCTAAAAGACTAAATTTCTCTAAAAACCTTAATTACAGTAAAATAGAGGCATTACTTGAGGAAGTGATAAAAATGTTACGTGCGATGATTTTTAAATTAACCTTACCAGCTAAGCAGCTTGCCAGCTAACCAGCTCTTTTATGTCATTTTTAGATACATTACTACGCAGAAAGCCACAGAAAAAACCAGAACCGGTGACGGCGATTTTGCCGCAGGAAATCTATGAGAGCGGCGTTTTGGAGTTGAAAGATGTTATCGCTCCGTCAGCGCTCAAAGTTTCTCCACGCGAGCTTAATTTAGGCGATAAGATTGCTAGAACATTTTTTGTGATTTCGTACCCACGATTTCTAACCGAAAGCTGGTTCGCTCCCATTATCAATCTTGACCGCATTTTTGATGTCTCAATATTCATACATCCTATAGATACCGCGCAGATTTTACGGCAGTTTCAGAAAAAAGTGGCGGAGGTGCAAAGCCAAATATCAATGAGAGAGGAAAAGGGACTTGTCAGAGACCCGGTCCTAGATACCGCATATCAGGACTTGGAGCAATTGCGCGACAATCTTCAACAGGCGCAAGAAAGAATTTTTGATGTCGGGCTCTACCTTACTATTTATGGCACATCAGTTGAAGAGCTTGATAAGGTTGAATCGGAAATAAAATCAATCCTGGAATCTAAACTTGTCTACATAAAGCCGGCGCTTTTCCAACAGGAGCAGGGTTTTAGAAGCGTTCTGCCTATAGCAACAGACGAGCTTGAAGTACACTCAAAGCTGAATTCTTCTCCACTTTCTTCTATTTTTCCTTTTATCTCATTTGACTTGACAAGCGACAAGGGCATTCTTTATGGCATCAATCGGCATAATTCCTCGCTCATTCTTTTTGATAGATTCTCTCTAGAGAACTACAACTCGGTAACATTCGCAAAAGCCGGCGCCGGCAAAAGCTATTGCTCCAAGCTTGAAATATTGCGCTCTCTTATGTTTGACACCGATGTTTTAGTGATTGATCCGGAGCGCGAATACGAATATCTCTCGGAAGCGACTGGTGGAAGATATTTCAACATTTCTCTTACTTCAGAGCACCATATTAATCCGTTCGACCTGCCAAAACCGCGCGATGACGAGTCTCCCGGAGATGTGTTGCGATCAAATATCATAAACCTCGTGGGACTTTTCCGGCTAATGCTCGGAGGTCTTACTCCCGAAGAAGATTCAATTGTTGACCGCGCCATAACAGAGACATATGCCTTGAAAGACATTACTGCGGACGCAGATTTTACCAATGCGGAACCACCGCTTCTGTCGGATTTTGAACTTGTGCTTGCGGGAATGGAAGGAGGGGAATCCTTGGTCCAACGCCTGGAGAAATACACTAAAGGAACTTGGGAAGGATTTATCAATAAGCCGTCCAATGTTGATATTGAAAAGAAATTCGTAGTGTTTTCACTTCGCGATATGGAGGATGAATTGAAGCCTGTGGCAATGTATATAGTGATGCATCACATTTGGAACGCCATAAGGGAAAAATTAAAGAAACGCCTTCTGGTTATTGACGAGGCATGGTGGATGATGAAATCTGAAGATACAGCGTCATTTTTGCTTTCGCTTGCAAAACGAGGCCGCAAATATTATCTCGGTCTTGCCACAATTACGCAAGATGTTGAGGACTTTTTGAAATCCCCTTACGGCACGCCGATAATTACCAACTCATCTATTCAAATACTCTTGAAGCAATCGCCGTCATCAATTGACCTCATACAGAAAACATTCAATCTTACCGATGAAGAAAAATATCTTTTGCTTGAGTCCGATGTAGGCGAGGGCATATTTTTTGCAGGCCTTAAGCACGTTGCAATAAAAATAATTGCGTCATACACCGAAGACCAAATCATCACTTCCGATCCGTCCCAAGTGCTTGCCATTAAGGCGGCAAAGAGAGAAAGAGAGGATGTATTTGAGCAAAAATGACCCCGAGAATTCCGGTAAATCTGGCGGCGATAATAATCACCTTTGCGGTCTGTGTTGATATTGGCCAAGCACTTATTGAATGGATGACTTTCGGCATAAGTGATATTTGGGACATGTTTATAGTTGATCCTATAATTCTAGGCGGGCTTTGGCTCTTTTTTTATTTCATATGTAAAGTAAATTTTACTGCCACAAGAACGCTCTTGTTTGTTGGTTTAGGGTTTCTTGAATTTTTTCCAGGAGTAAAACAATTCCCCATATGGACCGCAGATGTCGTTGCGGTCATTATGATGACAAATTGGGAGGACAGGTTTGGCAAAAAGGCTTTGCTAAAAGCTTTCCAAAGTCCTACGAGACAAAAAAAGTTGAGACAGGGTATAATGGGAGCAATAAACAGACGGACCGCGAACAACCCAAGATTGCAAGAGAGGCTCAGTAGGGAAAGCGGGGGTAAGTGGGATAGTAATGCGGGTATGAATAAGCAGACAGGCAACTTAGGACATAGCGATGCTTCTGTCGGCAGCAGGCAAGGTATTATTGCCGAGCAAAGATCAAGAAAAAATGCACAAAATAATGAAAAAGTTTAAGTATGGTGTAGTTGTGTTTTCTTTTATCTTTTTATTTTTCGGCGTTGCCAAAATTACTTTGGGATTAAGTGTCTCCGACCTGCCTATACCAACCCAAATTCCCGACTTGGAAGAACAGATAGATGTTACTGTAAATCCTGAGTTTCCGAGGCCCGGAGACCAAGTCAAAATCACCCTTGATGCATTCGGTACTGATCTTAACAACGCAACTATCACCTGGACTGTTGATGGCAAGGTAGCAGAGCAAGGTAAAGGACAAATATCTTTAACATTCACAGCCGGCAATGCAGGACGCCAAAGCAATATAAAAGTGACGGTACAGCCCGTAAACAGCAGGCTTGTTACAAAGAGTTTCGTGATTACTCCACAGAGTGTTGATGTCGTCTGGGAAGCGCAGACTTATACGCCACCATTCTATAAAGGCAAAGCAATGTACACCCCTCAAGAAAAACTAGTCTTTGTGGCAATGCCCAACTTCATTCAGGGTAACAGTATTGTTGGCCCAGATACCGTTACATATAAATGGAAAGAAGATCTGACGGTTGAAGGCAACCGTTCCGGATATGGCGTTCAGAGATTCGATTATAGGGGCGGTATTCTGATGAGGCCGGTTGATATCGGTGTGGAAGTTTCGACCCAAAACGGATTAGGAGCAGAAAATCACGTAATACTTGGGCCAACATCTCCTGAAGTAACTTTATACGAAAATAGCCCATTGTATGGGATTCTATTCAATAAAGAAATCAGCAGAAACTTTGAATTTGGCAGTGCGGAAGAACGCAGTATCGCGGCGTTTCCATATTTTTTTGGGGCAACAGACAGAAATGATCCCGATCTATCCTATAAATGGACAATTAATGGAAATGCCATAAATGTGCCGAAAGACCAGACCGATATGACATTTAGAAATACTGAAAATCTGGAGGGTAAATCAATTATTGGTATTGTGGTTAATAATATTTCAAACTTTTTAGAAGAGGCAAAAAGCGCCATGATTATTGACTTTAAGAGACCAGGGAAGTCCTCCCTTTTCTCGCTATAAAAATGAATCCCGTAGTAGAAAATGACATTACCATCTATTTGCGAGATTAGTAACGGATAGTTATTTTCTAAAGTAAAGCTAAATAATATTAAAGCGAATGTTAAATTATAGGTATAATCAAAAAATGGCGAAGCAAATGATGTCATTTTTCACTACGGAATGAAAAGAAAAAGTATTTCCGGTACGTTTATACTATTTTTTATCCTGCCTTTTTTATCTATTTTCTTTTTACCCAGTGCAAAAACCGAGGCGGCAACAAACTATGTTCCCCTCGCCCCCATCCCCGGCCTTACCACCAGACCAAGTGCTGATTTTGTGGGGCCTTTGCCTGAAGTCACACTCGCTTCATACCTCCGAAATCTTTACACCTTCGGCATAGGAGCAGCGGTAGCGCTGGCTATCATTGTGATAATGTTTGGGGGTATTGAATATATAACTAGTGGATCAGGGGATGGTAAGTCCGGAGGCAAAGAGAGGATACAGTCGGCTATATTAGGTCTTCTTCTG
>DATDXX010000070.1:0-34185 GCA_036517135.1 Minisyncoccota bacterium
GCTTCTAAGCCAACATCCTCAGTGTCTAAGAAATTCCACCGCCTTGTGATGCACTTAGCATAAATTTAGGGACCTTAATTTGAGATCATGGGCTGTTTCCCTTTTGACCAGTGAAGCTTAGCCCCCACGGTCTAACTGCCATACTTTTTACTTCCGGTATTCGGAGTTTGATAGGACCCACGAGATTTCTCCCTGTTGGGTCCTTCCAGTGCTCTACCCTCGGAAGGAACATATGACGCTAACCCAAAAGCTATTTCGGAGAGAACCAGCTATTACCAGGCTCGATTAGCTTTTCACTTCTTACCACAAGTCATCCGGATGCGTTGAACGACATATCGGTTCGGGCCTCCCTTTTTCTTTCGAAAAAGTTCACCCTGCTCATGGCAAGCTCGCTCTGGTTTCGGGTCTAATGTGTACGACTTTGTTGCGCGCTATTAACACTCGGTTTCCCTGCGACTCCGGACTCACGCCCTTAGTCATGCCGCATACATTAACTCGTTGGCTCATTCTTCAATAGGCACGCCGTGACGGACATCACGCTACGCGCGATGTCCAGCTTCTAGCTTTTAGCTTTTAGCTTTTAGCTCCCGAAATTTGAATTCAGAAAACTAACAGCTAACAGCTTGTAGCTAATAGCTGGCATCACATGCAATGTGATGCCCGCTCCGACTCCTTGTAAGCATATGGTTTCAGATCTATTTCACTCCCCTCAACGGGGTTCTTTTCACCTTTCCCTCACGGTACTAGTTCACTATCGGTCTTGCATTATATTTAGCCTTACCGGTTAGTTCCGGCAGATTCCCCCGAGCCATTCATTTCTCGAGGTACTCAAGAATGACAATAAAAGATTTTTCGTTTTCAGATACGGGACTATTACCCTCTGGGGCCAAGCTTTCCAGCTTGTTTTCCTAACAAAAAATTTTGTAACTTTTCTGAATTTAATTCAATTTGTCACCTTACTACCCCCAACCGCGGAGCGGATATCGCGACTAAACGCGCTCTCCGTTCCAAAGTCAAGTTTGGGCTTTTTCGTTTTCGCTCGCCGCTACTAACGAAATACTTTTTAGTTTCTATTCCTCTAGGTACTGAAATGTTTTACTTCCCTAGGTTAGCACTCCAACTAGAGTTGGAGTAATCAGTAAACTGATTGGGTTTCCCCATTCGGAAATCGACGGGTCAAAGGTTGCTTGGCACCTTACCGTCGCTTATCGCAGCTGTGCTACGTCCTTCATCGCTTATGCAAGCCAAGGCATCCACCATACGCTCTTACATTCCTATTAGGAAATGTAAAAACCACAATATTTAGTAATTACCTGCTTTACACGATCGCCATTACTTAAGCGACCGTGCGCTTTTGATTGTCGGAACTGAAAGAAGAAGACGAATCATTGACTCGTCCGCTTATAAAAATCCAAAAGAACTTTATAAATGCATGAGGAGGACTCGAACCCCCTTCAACTAAGCTCTTGAAATGCGTATCGCCGCCACAGCCTAATGTCTTGGCAATACTAAATAGGTATTTCTCCTCATTTCGGTCACTTTGGACCAAGCTAGTCTAGTCCTTTTGGACCATGCACTCTGCCCTTCCGGGGGGTTGAGCAAAATTTTCCTTCTTTCAGTTCCGACGTCTGTCTCCGGGTCGAAAAGACCCTAAACCGCCTCCGGCGGTCGGGCGAACAATTTGTAAACAAATTGTTTCAGCCTCCTACCAAATGCGGCAAAGTTCCGGGACAGCTTTTTATTTTCAAATTTCAGTCGTTCAGGCGAAGAAAAAACCGCTTTTTTAGCGGTTCAAACCAAGAAAAAAGCATTGAATGCTTTTTTAGGTATTCCGCTTGTAAAATAGGGTCTTTTGTAACATTTCTGGTATGCGCGCAATTATACTCTTAGTAGAATGGATGTCAACCGAGCACCATTTAGGCACTCATGGTGCTCGGTCAAATACCCCTTCGGTTCCTAAAAATCCTTATTTACCAATACCTATCTTGTCCAAGATTACCTTATGCGGAAAATCAAAAATATCACGAAGAAGCTTATCGCCCATTCCAAGCCGATATGAAAAATCGTCCCTAGTAAAGAGGGCATATGATACGTCTCGTCCGAATTCCACACCTATATCTGCTACTGTTTTTGCAATTCTTTTTTCATTCGCCTTTTCGGACACAATAAGCATATCTGCGCGAGAGTTGTCATCATTTAGAAACATACCGGATACCACTACAAGCTTGGCTTTGCCAGCATCTCCCAGTTTTTTCGCAATAGCGTCTTCAGTAAGTGGAGAAACTTTTAAAAGAAATTCGTGGAGTGCGTTAATGTATTTGAAATTTTGATCGGCAACATATCCAGATATTTTTCTACCTTTTTCATCGCGAGTATTTCTCTTTTTTATTAAATTGATTTTCTGCAATATTTTTATCTCTTTCTTTACCACAGGCAAGGCTGATTTAATTTTTTTTGCAATATTCTTTACATCAAAAATAATATTCGGATTATAGATAAACGCGCGTAAAAGCCTGGCTTTGGTAGGACTTCCAAATATTTGTTCGAGAGTTTCCATCCGGTAGTGAAAAATGGCATTATTTGTTCGCCATCTTTTGATTATATTTATAATTTAACACTTTGTTTTTCACGAAAAGATTCGATAAGTTAACTTTATACGCGTTTACTTACAAAATGATGGTCATGCCATTTTCCCTGCCTTGCCGGCAGGCAGGTACTACGAAATCCATACTCCTATTTTATCACATTCAAAACTATTAAAAAAAGACCTCTCTGGAATGAGGGGCCTTTGCCGTCATGGCCATTCGTAGTCCTCCTCATCTGGAGGAACAATGACTAAAAGATCATCGGAAATCTGTCCGGTAATTACACTCATCTCCTTCATTATAGTTCTAATGTCAAAAAAACAAAACACCGCGCGCTTTTGGCGCGCGGTGGTTGGAAATGGCAAGGGTTACCCTTGCCATCTTTCTACTTCAAAGTTACTTTGCCCACATGTTCTTTGTTCGCCATCGCGAACATCGCCATGCAGGCCCCTCCTTACAGGAGCAGTACACCTTTTGGACATAATTTCGCAAAGCTCAATTCTGCCTCAAAAGGTCTTGTGATGGAATCTTATCCATCCTCACCTCGCGGCCGAATTCTGCTGAATTCGGACTAGTGCGCTCCGGCCGAAAAGTGACTAAAAATAACTTTGTTATTTTAGAGTCACTTTACCGCCGGCTGCTTCTATCTTCTTCTTTAGCTCCTCTGCCTCTTCCTTCTTTAGGCCTTCTTTAAGCACCTTCGGCGCAGCATCTACGGCTGCTTTAGCATCTCCAAGTCCGAGGCCCAGAGCTTCTTTGACCACTTTGATGACAGCAATCTTCTGCGCTCCCGCATCCGTAAGCTCAACAGCAAACAAGCTTTGCTCATCTGCTACTGGCCCTGCGGCCGCAGCAGGAGCGGCGGCTACTGCCGCCGCGGATACTCCGAATTTCTCTTCAATCTGCTTCACTAGGTCGTTAAGCTCCATGACGGACGCTCCTTCAAGTTCTGTGAGGAATGTTTGAAATTTCATATATTTTTGTTATGAGCGGAGCGAATTACTAAAATAATGACCCCGCCCCAATTTTGCTTTTAATTTTCCTCAAAAATCAGTCGGCTCGACTGATTTTTATTTTTAACCGCTCCATTTTACCAAGAATGATTTTTGAATTGTCAAACTTTTGGCAAAATTGGGGCGGGGTGGCAAAAAACGTAGTCGCTATGCTCCTCGTTTTTTAGCCACCTCCGATACCGCAATAGCAAATCTCTGCATTGGAGATTTCAATAAATATGCAATCTGTGAAAGCAGGACTTCCCGTGTTGGAATCATGGCGATAGATTTCATAGCATCGCGGTCTTTGTAAACGCCCTCAAAAATTCCGCCGAGAATTTTAACTCTATCCTTGAATTTTTTTTCAAATTCATTCACTTCGCGTGCTGGTGCGATAAGATCTTCGCCCCAAGCGATTGCAAGCTCACCGGTTAACTCTGGCATATTGCCGCTATAACTTTGTTCTTCAAGCACTTTTCCTGCAATTGTCTTTTTTGCTACGGAATATTTTATTCCGCTCTCTCGAAGTTTCCTTCTAAGCTCGGTTGAATCAGCAACAGTCAATCCGTGAAAATTCACGAACACCACTGACTTTGAAGACTTCAATCCCTCAGAAAGATTTTTATATGCTTCTTCTTTCTTTTTTCTTGTGACTGGCATAATTTAATAGCTTTTAGCTACTAGCTGTTAGCTGTTAGAAGGCTAATAAAAAAAATAATATCGACCTATCTCAGACCTGCTTTTTATAAAAGCTAGAAGCTAACAGCCATAAGCTGTATTACCTCGGCAGAATGTCTTTCGACAATTAACACCTTTCGGCTATCTGCTATCTTCGGCCTTTGTGACTATAAGATTACTTATTTCAAAAAAAATGTCAACCGAGCACCATTTAGGTGCCTATGGTGCTCGGTCAAATATTAATAAAAATAGCAGGGGCTTTGATACCGCTGCTAACTTTGAGAGCTCCTTGTGATAGAGCGTAGATAGACCTTACACTCCTTCAGTGTATTCCATGACGTGATTTTGCCGCCCGGTCGCCACTGCCCTGACTGCAAAATCTGCGCTTTCTTGAAAGGCGACAGAATCAGCACCGTTCGCTCGTCAAGCTCCATTTCATTGACGGTAAAGCGTCCAGTTTTGACGCAGCAGATGGGGTCGGGCGCTCCAATGAGGCGGAGCAGGATTGGGTAGGTCTGAATGTAGATTCGAGTCCCAATCGGAATTGACCAGAAGCTGACAAATTCGTTCATAGTGGTGACGGGTTTGGTTTGAGCACAATTTCACAAAGCCAGGAAATACCCTAGCTCAAAGATCATATGACTTTACTTTACAGGGAAAGTGGAAAATATCAACTTATAGTTTTAAAAATAGCAAATCTCTCTTGATATATGGTAAGTTTAAATTGACAAAATGTATTTTAAGATGTAATATAAAAATCAAGTAGCCCTTTGAAAGCGGCTTAAACCCAAAACTAAACCTATGAAAACGACTCTTGTGATCATTTCACTGGCAGTTTTGGAATTTACTGTCAGTGCTGAAGAAAAGTCAGATTCCACTGCAACCAAGGAGCTCGCCGGCGTTCTAGTCATCATTGATCCCGGACACGGTGGTGCGGACCCAGGCACAAACATTAAGTTAAAAGACGGCAAGAAGCTTTGTGAAAGTGCTCAAGTCTACGATGTCGCTTGCCGTTTACGCCTCTTGCTTCTTGCCAAAGGGGCCACTGTCAAAATGACAATTGTGGATCCAAAGACGGGCTTCAAGTCCTCTGATGACGCTGTCCTTGATCAAAACAAAGGTGCGGTATTTAATGATACGAAGAATGATATTGTTTTCGCGAAGGAAAAAGGTCTCACGCGTCGATTGGAAATTGCCAAGGTGGCGGCAAACCTGCATAAGGAGGCAAGGGTGGTTTACGTAAGCATCCACTTTGACTCCACTTCAAAAGGAGTTGCTGGACCGCATGTTGTATCTCCCCCTTCGCCTGGAAGTGATGTGTTGGCGCAAGCCATAGCAAAAGCACTCAGGGAAAATGGGCGCAACAGAACTTCTGGCAATGAAAAAATCGGAATGGTAATCCGAAGCGGCGATATGAAGAATCATGGGATGCCTAATCTCTACATCCTTCGGTCGGATAAAAACCCGATAAAAAATCGTGCGCTGGTAGAACTCGGCAACATCAGGAATCTTGCCGATGTATGGCGAATCCGTGACTGGAAGATTCGGCAGATTTATGCTGAGGCCGTCGCTTCAGGCATCATTCTCATCACATCGGAAAAGAAGTAGCGGGAGCTACGAAGTTCCTTTCATACCCAACCTGTTTTGAGAAATCACTACAGGTTTTTTTATTGACAATAAAGTGTTTCGCAGTAACAATCACTCTGGCATCAGCCGTTCTTATGGAAAATAATCAAAAAATTTTTCTGGGCGGTAGGGCTCGTTTTGTATCACCTGAAGTGGCAAAAGAGTTTGGCGTAGAAGATCATCGAATGACCTTTTTTGTGTTTGAATTTAACAATTCGACGCGAAAACCGGCGCTGGCAACTTTGAAGCGTAAATCTAAGTTTATTTGGAAAGTTCCGGTGAACAAGCTCATACCCGCAAAAGCCGAGGCATAAACCCCTCGGCATTTTTTATTCTATAGATGTCTCTAGCTTCTTTTTTTTAAATATCTTTATTAGAAAAAAAACTATGGAATATACAGCAAAAGGAATCCCTACATAAAATATATAAAAAGCTAAAAGAAAGAATAATGGCACACTCCCTCTTTCCTTCGCAACAGTGTCAGTATAATTTGCGATGGTGAACATCGAATAAATCAAAAACGCAATAGGAATAAAGAATATGATGGAAATTATAATATAAATCAAGCTGCTTAAACTTAGTGAGCTGACTTTTTTGTTCAAATCCATAGATTAAATTACCAAGCGAAGTGGGCGAAGGCCTTATTCGCCTCTGCCATCTTGTGAGTGTTCTCTCTTTTCTTTACCGCTTCTCCTTCGTTTTTAGCTGCAGAAATAATTTCGTCTGCGAGCTTTATGTGCATAGGGCGACCTTTTTTGTTTCGCGCCGCGTCAATTATCCACATCATAGAGAGGAAATGCCTCCTCGCTTCGCGCACTTCGCGCGGCACTTGATAGTTGGCCCCGCCCACGCGCCTCGAGCGGACTTCCATAAGAGGTCCCGTGTTCTTCAAAGCCGCCTCAAATACTTCTAGAGGATTCTCTACTTTTAGCTTCGTCTTTATTTCTTCAAAAGCGCTTTTCACTATCGTCTGCGCAGCTCTCCTCTTGCCGCTCTCCATGATGTAATTGGTAAATTTCGCTATCTTCTCGGAATTATAAGTAAGGTCTGGGCGGAGTATTGGCTTTTTTTTTAATTTTCTTCTCATTTGTTTTTTAGTTACTAGTTTCTAGTCACTAGATTCTAGGTACTATTTGGTCTTAGGTCTTTTAGTTCCATAAGCGCTTCTTTCTTTCCTCCTCTTCTCCACTCCAGCGCAGTCAAGAAGCCCTCGTACTATTGTGTATCGCAATCCCACATCTCGCACTTTGCCTCCTCGCAGTATTACCACAGAGTGCTCTTGCAAATTGTGTCCCTCGCCAGGAATGTATGCCGTCACTTCCATGCCATTTGTGAGACGCACACGGGCAATTTTCCTGATAGCGGAGTTTGGCTTTTTGGGGGTCTTGGTAGTTACTTTGGTGCAGACACCGCGCTTGAACGGTGAATTATAAAATGTCGGCCTGTTTTCAAGCACATTGAACCCTTTGCGGAGTGCGACCGCCTGTGGTTTTGCGCCTTTATGCTTTCGGCACCTCTTTACCAATTGATTTATTGTCGGCATTAAAAAATTTAGAAAATGAAAAACCCTTTCGGGTTCCAAAACAATCTACTATGAAAGGGTAAGAAACGCAAGCCTTAGGAAGCTGATAAGCCTAAAAGCTGGTTAGCTTGTAAGAAGTCCGCGCATCTATTTTCGGATTTGTATTTTCCTAACTAGCTCGCAAGCTCATTAACTTATCTTAAAGATATTCCGGTAAAGAGCTGGAAAAGCCAAGTGACGATAGGATTAAGGATAAAGGAAAAGCCGAAAAGAAATATAATTATGAAAAGTAGCATATGTTTTTGGAAAAAATCACGAATATGATGGAGGCGATAAGGTAAAATACCCCAAAAAATCTTGAACCCATCAAGCGGAGGGATCGGAATAAGATTAAAAATCGCTAAAGTGAGATTGATTATAATGATTAAAAGTGCCAGGTCTCCTGTTGGAGAATCGGCAATGCCTGCGCCAAGCGACCGAACATACAATGAAAAGATCAAAGCGATGGAGAGATTGGCGAGCGGACCAGCGGCGGCAACAATCACTTCCCCCCACCTCGGAATTTTCAAATTGTATGGATTATACGGCACGGGCTTTGCCCAGCCGAAAACCATTCCGCTCAACGCATGGGTAAGAAGCGGCACGATAATTGAACCAAAAACCTCTAGGTGTTTGAGAGGGTTTATCGTGAGCCGTCCTTCATACTTTGCAGTGGAGTCACCTAAAAAATACGCCGCGTAGCCGTGCGAGAGCTCGTGAAAAACAATTGAAACAATTATGACTGCGATTTGAAAAAAAAGATTGATTTCCATGGAGTAGTGAAAAACGGCATTATCTTCTACGCCATTTCGTTACTTAATTTATTATTAATCATTATATTTTTCATTGCTAAACCTTACTCCAATAATCTACCCTAAGAAATCTCGCAAGTAGATGGCGATACCATTTTCTACTACGCCATCCATACTTTTAATTGATAAAAAACAATATCTATGATAGCATGCCAGAATACGAAAGTAGAAAGTGGATGGTAGAAAGTAGTTATTGGTTTTATTGACTGCCCTCTACAAGCGAAGCGGTCTACATTCAACATTCAATTCATGCGAATTTGCCCAATCACAAAAAAGACATCACTCATAGGAGGCCGATATTCCAACCGCACTCGTGCGACGCAATTTAACCCTTGCGGCAAAATAAGGAGAAGTGCAAACTTTCAGAAAAAGAAAATTTACATTCCTGAATTGCAGAAGTCTATTTCTCTCATTTTGTCAGCGAAAGGCATTAAGACATTGAATAAGAACGGTGCTTACAAGACCTTGAAGAAAGCGGGAGTAATTTAGGAGCTTTTAGCTGATAGCTACTAGCTTTTAGCTTAAAAAATACAAGAAAATGAGAAATTTGAATACAAAAAATATGATGGTGCAGATGATGACCGAAACGGATTGGGTATTGGCTTTTGCATCTAAGTAAAAAATATGTAGAGTAAGAGCCAGCATCCAATCCGGCTGCTGGCTCTTTTCTTTTAGAGAAGAGTTGTTCTCATCACCCACCCAATAACAACCATGAATATTCGTCTCCCTGCCCTCTTCCTCGGGGGCTCAACGTCACTTATCGAGTCAGAGGACGGCGGGCGCTTTGCGTTCGATTATGACGTCAATGCGGTTGGTCTGCTCCATCTGCGTGAAATCTGCTTCGAGGTGCTCAAGCATAATCCAAATGGGGTCATTCCATTCTTCGACCCGAACAGAAAGAACGAGGCGGAAAACCTCGTCTGTGAAATGAACATTCAAGTGCCGGCGTCAATGTGGCTCCCTCATAGCCACACTCATCCTGGCACAAAAATTATCGTGAAGCATCCGCGCCAGCTTTTGATCGCCGAGCCGGTCGGCAAGGGATATTTCCAACTTGCCTTTCTCTCTCGCACCCAACTGCAGGGAGACGAATGGTTCACTCGTATGATTAGGGTAGCGGCTTGACCGCGTGGGATTTGCTCCTTATAAACCGCCTTGCATTAATTTGCATGGCGGTTTTTTATAGTAATGTAAATTATTCAGTCCTAATAAAATTATTTCCGTCGGAAACAAAAGTGATCCTGCCGTCTGTATCGGTGCGCAAAACTGGAACATTGAATTTCGCAAGCGTTTCCAAAGTTTCTTTATGCGGGTGCCCATATTTGTTATCAATGCCAGAAGAAATTATGGCATAGTCAGGTGATGCCGCTTCAACATAAGCTTGTGCAGTGGAAGTGCGCGAGCCGTGATGGCCAGTCTTCAAGATATCTGAATCAAGTTCTGTTTTATCAAACGCAAGAAGATAGTTTTCTATTTTTTGCGAAGCATCACCTTCCAAAAGAATTGAGGTCTTGCCATAAATTAATTTCGCGACAATAGACCCGTCATTTGTCGTAAAATTACTGACGTCCCTGTCAGGAAACAAAATATGAAGATACACCTCGTTTTCTTTGTCCAAAACAATATCCATGCCCCGCCGGGCCAAAATTTTTTCTAAACCTTTTTCTTTTACAAATGATTCCACCGAGTTATATGTAATAGTTGTAGAAACAGTGCCGGGTAGAACTATGTAATCCACTTTATACCTTTTCATAATATCTATAAATCCGGCTATGTGGTCCTTGTCAGGATTGGTAACAATTATTGCGTCAATCGTGCGGTCAAAAAGAGGCATCACTTTGCCAAGTTCAGACAATACAACAGGTCCCGGTCCCCCATCAACGATTATTTGCTTGCCGTTCGGCGCCTCAATATAAATAGCATCTCCCTGTCCGATGTTTAAAAAAGAAATAGTAAGAACGCCAGACCCTGTTAAAGAGCGCGCAAAGAAAAAAAGCGAGATAGTGGAAAGAGAAAGAAATCCAAAGAATATGAAAGCTACTTTTCGCCAAATCGTCATGTAGGTATTATAATGTAACTGGTCACTATTTATTAACTTTTCAAACTTTATGTTCCAAGCTAAAACATTTAACATTCCTCTGGTTGCAGGAATCTCAAAAAAAACAATAGAAGAACATTTGAAGCTTTACGCCGGTTATGTAAAGCATGCGAATTTGATTCAAGAGAAAATTGCAGAATATAAAGCCGACTCTGAGAAAAATGCGTACGTACTTGGGGAGCTAAATCGCAGATTCGCATTTGAATTTGATGGCATGCGCAATCACGAATATTATTTTGAACAGCTAGAAGGGGGGCATAGAGAGGCAGCGATGGATTCTCTCTTAAACAAACAAATAGAGAAAGACTTCGGTAGCGTCAAAGAATGGTTTGATAGCTTTGTGGTGCTCGCTATGACGCGAGGCATCGGCTGGGCCGTGCTTTGGTATGACCCTGTTTCAAAACATTTGGTACAAAACTGGGTGGATGAACAACATTTAGGACAATTGAACGGGCTCAAATTCATCTACGGCATAGATATGTGGGAGCACTCGTATTTGATGGACTACACTCCGGGCGAAAAAAGAAAATATATTGACGCTTACACAAACGCGACGAATCAAGAGGTCTCCGCCCGGCGCTTTGATGAGGCGATAAAATAAAAAAGCGCCCAGCGTGAGCGCTATCCTTGATTTGTTTCCTAATCCTGCAGAGGCACTATCGTAAAGTGTGCCTTAACTACAATCTTTCTTTTCGCTGCCAAAGTGAGACATGCTCTCATGTAATCACTAAGACTGAGACCTGATTGCTGTGCCAGCTCTTGGACCTGTTTTTTGAGCTCTGGAGTGAGATCCACAGATACATTACGGTCCTTCCGCGAATAATAGTATTTTTGTGGCTCCTTTGTCACCGTTGTTTTGCCATCAGTGATTGATGAGGCATTTGCGATTTTTGATATTCTAGGCATAAAAAGGACGATCGGTTTGGATTGACTTTACTCCGCCCAACAAAAAAGTCAATCAGTTCTATGAGCGCGTCTGGAAAAATAAATCCCGATTGCAAAATAGCCGAGATACATAAGAAGCATCGTCCAAAGAGAAATAGAGATATCAAACGAGGCGAATGGAAGTGAGGCGAAGGCGTGAGCGAGCCATATGACGAGCCAAGAGAGAACGAAAAGCGCTCCGGCTAGAGGTAATGCTACAAATGGAGCGAAAGCAATAACGCCTACGATAAAGCAAAGGAGCATTATTGCTGGGATAAATGGGAGAATGACGATATTTGAAAGAGGGGCGACCACAGACAGGCGGCCAATCTGGTAGAGCAAATACGGTAGGACGAAGACTTGGGTCGCGAGCGTTTCCGAGAGAATCTTTCTCATCTGGAATCGCTTGCCAATCAAAGAAAGATACGGCTCAACCATCCTCGCGATATTTATGATTGCAAATGTGGCGAGAAATGAGAGAGCGAAAGATGCATCGCTTGATAGGATAAGGGGATTCCAAAGCACCATAAGAAGCGCCGCGCCAAAAAGCGCCCTGTTTTGAATCACCGGCGTATAGGATAAAGTACCAATAAGCACGATGCCCGCCATAATTGCCGCCCTCACCACAGGCGCGGCGCCTCCGGAGAGAATCACAAAAAGGGACACGGCAGTAATGGCGATAATTGACGCCCATCTTCTGCCCAAAAATCCAAACATCGCGAGCATTGCGCCGATGATGATAGCTATGTTGTAGCCGGAGAGGACCACGATATGTATCACGCCCGAGCGGATGAAATCTTCCTTTACATTTGCTGGTAACGCCGCCTTGCCCGCCACCGTCACCCCCGCCGCAAGAGCGCTCTCCGGCTCTGGCACAACACTTTGAATGTTTCCTATGAACCAATTTTTTATACGGTATAAAAATGCGCGGATTGAAAATGAATTGTCTTTTTCTTGACTTATAAGAGTCGGAAAGGAGACGACATAACGAATACCGCTCTTTTTAAGATAAGTTGCGTAGTCAAATTCGCTCCCTGATTGCGTTTTGAAATTTTTTGGAAGATTAAGCTTACCCGAAAAAACTACGATGTCCCTGTATCCGAGTAATGGCGATAAATTATTCACAAGTATTTTCTCCGATTTTATGTTCTTTAGGTAATTTCCTTCTTGGATCGCATATACTTTCACTATTGTACTGTTTGAAGATTCCGTTTCATTATCAACATAACCAGTAAGTGTCGTTTTTTTGTCTAAAAACTCTGAAAGTGGATTTTCATTGAACTTACTTTCTGCATTTTGCATCCTCATGCCGCCGATTGAAAAAGTGAACATAAAAATAGCAAAAATCAAAATTGGGTGTGCAAGTAGCTTTTCTTTTTTACTGCTGTGCCAAAAAAGAAAGACCGCAATTAAAATTGCGGAAAGTAAACTCGCGAGGCCGGCCTCTAGAGAAAAATCAAATAGTTCACCAGCAAGAATCCCTACAAAAAAACCGAGTATGACGGAATAAAAATAAAAGGCCCTCATCTAAAAGAAAACTTTTTGATGAGTTCTGACTCCTCTGTTTTTGTAAGCGCTTTCCTGAAGCGCGCATTTGGCTCACCTTTTACCCTTACTTCGCATTCCGCCCATGTTTTGTGTACTTTCACTATGCCTTTGATTGCGCTTACATACGAATATGCTTTTTTACCTTTGGCAAAAGATCCTTTCGGTCCGGTTTGAAATGTTTGTTTTGATGCATCAAGAGAAACTTTGTAGTCAATGAGCTTACCATCAAACAATTTCTCATTATTACCATCCGCCAATGTTGTGGCAATAACATCGCATCTTTCGTTAGCAGGAATTCCAGAGTGTCCGGCAATTACTTTCATTTCAATATCCATGTCATTCATAAGCTCCATTATTTTCTGCCAGAGATCTTTATTTAAGACAGGTGTGTTCGCTTTTGTGCGCCAATTGTTAGACGCCCAAGAGTATGCCCATTCTGTCGCGCCCTTTTTCACATATTCCGAATCGGTGTAAAGAGTAATTTCCGAATCAGCTTGCCTAAGTTTTTTTGTGAACGAAAGGGCTTCTACTACAGCCATCATCTCCATCCTATTATTCGTTGTGCTTTTATTGGCACCCCCTATCTCTCTTACCTCCTTATCACGACCATGAGCATAAGAAATAATCGCTCCCCATCCGCCCGGCCCAGGATTCCCTCTTGATGATCCATCGGTAAAAATTATCGTTTTTGACATAGATACATTATTGCATAAAAAATGGTTTTGGATTAAACTCGCTGAGGAATTATGAGTAGAAACCTAGAACTTCCGCCTCGGGCTAAGCTTTACTATAGAGTCTGGAGTGAAAGGTCAGGATACGAAATTGCTGATCTCTTTCGAGCTGTGGTCTATTGCGGTATGTTAAAAAAGGACCCATCTACTATAGTAAAAATCGAAGAAAAGATGAGTTTTGAAAGGATCCAGCAGATTCTGGCAACGCAACCAGATTGGAGCGATTTGCCCGATATACCAATCGATCTAGAAGTAGAAAAACTCATCGATGAAGCGTTTCGTGAAGCAAACGAAGGCTGACTCTGTGTACACCTGCATGGAGTCTTTTTATTACACAATATCCTCTATTCTTATCCGCAATGTTTCTCTATTGAGGAAAAAAGAGCGTTCAATATTTCCAATAATAGAGAGAGTTTTTTTGTCTGTTGTTTTTGTAAATAATTTTTCCGGGACAAAAAATGATATCGCCTCAATGCTTCCACCGTCCTGTCTTTCGAAAATAATTTTCAAATGCTCTTTAGCTTTGCCGAAGAGAGCCACCTCTCGCACAGGAGCATCACTTATCATAAACAGAGGCTTCGGATTGCCTGTGCCGAAAGGCGCGAGGCCTTCTACGCTCCGGACGAAGCCCTCATTTATCTCATTGATGGAAAGTATGGCATCCACAAAATCCTCCTCCTCATGTGTAGTATGTCCAAATTTCTGATACGCACGATCAAGCTCTTCCTCTAAAAGATGCACCGATTCATAAGATACAGCAAACCCGCCAGCAAGATGATGCCCGCCAGATTCTGTAAAGATGCCGGGAGTGACGGCAGTCATTAGCTCGGTCACGCTTACATTGCCGACGGAGCGGCACGAGCCCTTCAAGGCCGATTGCGCGCCGTCTCTGCCCCAGAGAAAGACCGGCTTCATTTCGGACTCTGCCAAAGAATTCGCCACAAGCCCCAAAAGCGACGGCTTCCACGAGGGATCTCCTGCGACGATGATTTTATTCTGAAAATACGGCGAATACTTAGCTTCAATATGCTTCTTCACCTCCTTTACAAGATATGCAGTCGTTCCCTTTCTCTCACGATTCACTTTTTCCAGCTTTTCTACAAGTATATCCGCCTCAGATTCGTTTTCTGTCGTAAGTAGATGAAATGCGTCATACGATACTCCCATTCGTGAGGCGGCGTTTATGCGCGGGGATATCATAAATCCGACATCATCTTCTGTAAGATGACTTTGATTAATTTTCAATTTTTTAAAAAGTTTTTGGAGACCTACTCGCCGAGACTTTCGCAATACAACAAGCCCGTAAGAAGCAAAAATTCTATTCTCTCCTAAAAGCGGAACCATATCTGAAAGCGTTGCGATACCTACCATATCCAAAAGCCACTTCTCTTCACCATCTTTAAGCCCGAAATTATTCCTAGAAAGTATCGCCTGCGCTAACTTGTATGCCACTCCCGCCCCACAAAGCATCTTTTCCGGATAATCCGGAGAGATTTTAGGATTCACAATTGCCAATGCATTCGGCAATATCTCATTTGGAATATGATGGTCCGTGATTATCACATCCATTCCTAAAGTATTTGCAAAAGCGACATTATTAACTTCTACTATGCCACAATCCACCGTAATAAGGAGATTCGTGCCTTCCTCAGCAAGCTTTGCGAGTGCATTTTGATTCAATCCGAATCCTTCTTCGCTTCTGTTGGGGATATAATTTACAAAATTTGTATATCCGATTTTTTTGAACAAATCGTGGAGCACAACAGCGCCCGGGATGCCGTCGGCATCGTAATCAGAATATATACATATCTTTTCATTTTTCTCTATTGCTCCCAAAATCCTTGCTACCGCCTTCTCCATATCATTAAGAAAAAAAGGGTCATGCACACCTTTTTCGTAATCCGGAGAAAGAAATGCTTGCGCTTCCTCCTTTTTCTTTATGCCTCGGTGGTGCAAAAGATGAGCCACGATATCGGAATATTCCAAAAATTCATTTCGGGCATCTTTATTAATTGGTTCGCGAACAGTGTATTGCTTCACACTCAAATTTTAACACGAGAATCGGAAAAAAACTTAAAGATTTCAACAGACCAGGTGCTAAACTCTAAAAAGAGAAGTTACCGACTGGTCGTTGTGGATGCGCTTAATGGCTTCGGCAAAAAGAGGAGCAACGGAGAGTGGTTTAATCTTTGGACCATGCGCTTGTGTCACTGAATTTGTAGTAAAAATCTCTATAATAGGAGAATCAGCAAGACGCAATCTGCCCTTTTCACCTAGGACTGAGTGAGCGACAGCGGCATAAATATTTTTTGCTCCGGATTTTTTGAGCATTTTTGCAGCGGAGACTAAAGTGCCGGCAGTTTCAGTGAGATCATCCACCATAAGCACATTCTTTCCTTTAACATCACCAATAAGGCTCAAAGCCTCAACTTCTTCTGCGCTGACGCGATTTTTGGCGATGATAGCAAGCGGAGCGCCTAATTCTTTTGCATATGCATGACACATTTTTATTCCGCCGACATCAGGAGATACAACTACCAGATTTTTAAATTTCCGTTTTTTAATTTCTTTTATTAAAACCGGCGAGCTGAAAAGATGATCAACCGGTATGTCAAAAAATCCCTGGATCTGCTGAGCATGCAAATCCATCGTGATGACCCTGTCTACTCCCGCTGTCACTAAAAGGTTAGCAACAAGCTTCGCGGTAATTGGAACTCGTGGACGATCCTTTCTGTCTTGTCTGGCATAACCGTAAAAAGGTATTACTGCAGTAATGCGCCGAGCACTCGCCCTTCGCACGGCATCAGTTATTATGAAGAGTTCCATTAGGTTGTCATTTACCGGCGGGCAAGTTGGCTGAATGATAAAAACATCCTTGCCGCGGATATTTTCTTTTATCTGAACAAATGTTTCTCCGTCAGGGAACGGCTCATTGTCAATTTGAACAAGAGGCACTTTCAAACACTTAGCAATTTCTTTTGCAAGAGCGGGGTTACCATGCCCTCCTATTAGTTTGATGCCGTTTAATTTGCCGTTCATCCCGTTAGAAAATTATCCAATATCATTGTTAACATAATTGTAATTTTAACACTTCAAAATCTACTTTATACATAATCGCTACTCTGTGATTTTCTAACGGGATTCATATTTTCATTATTTGCTGATAGAATTGAATTATGACCAAAGATTGCATTTTTTGCAAAATCGTAAAAGGAGAAATTCCATCTTGTAAAATTTACGAGGATAGCGATACGCTTGCCTTTTTAGACATTGCTCCTGTAAATCCTGGCCACACTCTTGTCATTCCCAAGGAACATTTTGAGAATCTCTATACCCTGCCAGACGAAACGCTCGCAGGGCTAATTCTCACTGCGAAAAAAATCGCTCAGGCAATAAAAAAAGGCATTGGAGCAGACGGAGTCAACATCGGCATGAACAACGAAAAATCTGGGGGACAGGTCATCTTTCATGCCCATCTGCATATCATTCCGCGCATAGAAGGCGACGGGCTCAAACTCTGGCCACAGAAATCGTATAAAGAGGGAGAGGCAGAGAGTGTTGCAGAAAAGATAAAGGAGTCTCTTTAAAACCACTTGCCAAGTCTTGAAAAAAATTCTTTCTTCGCGCTTTTTGAATAAGATACTCTATGGCTGGCACCTTTGACGGCTTCCAGTCCAACAAGAGTACCGGATGACAGAAACTCAAGCATCGCTCCGCCGCCAGAAGAGACAAATGTGAACTTTTTCATAATATTTAACTTTTCTATCGCCGCCACGACATCGCCGCCGCCAACAATAGAAACTGCTCCAGAATTTGCAATGGTTTTGGCAAACGCTTCTGTGCCTGCCCCAAACCCGAGTTCTGCTTTGCCCAAGGGTCCGTTCCATAAAATACAGTTAGATTCAGCCACTTTCGCCTTCCATATTTTTATGGTCTTGTCGCCCACATCCATAATCTTTTCGCCAATACCCACATCCTTTGGGTTTTTCAAAAACCTCTCGCCCTTATGCGAAGTGTATACATCAACCGGTAAAAGCAGTTTTGGATTCTGAAGCAGGTGCGACAAATCGCTTGGAATTTTTTCTGATACCAAAGAGTCACCCAAAAAATATCCCTTGACCTTAAAAAAATCATTCGCAATAGCACCCCCGACAGCAACAGAATCCGCTACTTCCAAGAACTTTTTGAGAAGTGGGAGCTTGGTTTCAAACTTAGCGCCTCCTAAGATCACAAAAAATGGTCTCTTTGGATTTTCTATCGCCGAAAGATGTTTCAGCTCTTCTCTGAAAGCAGGTCCGATAAATGACGGCAGTAATTTGGGCACCCCTACAATAGATGAGTGCTCTCTGTGCGACACCGAGAATGCTTCGTTCACGAATACATCCGCGAATGATGCCAAGTGCTTTGCGAATGCCTCATCATTTGCCTTTTCTCCCGGCCATTTGCGCAGATTTTCAAAAAGTATGACATCTCCATTGCGCATTTTACTGACTTTATCCTTTGCATCCTCTGAAAAAATATCTTCTATAAAAAAAAGTTTTGGAAAATCTTTTACCAGATTACGTGCTACCGGCTCTAAAGAGCCTCCTTCTTTGTCATCAATATGAGAGATAAGAATTATTTTTGCGCCGGCGTTTTGTAGATCCTTTATAGTGGGAATAGTACGTCTAAGGCGAAAATCGCTTACAACAGAATTATATTTTATCTCTACATTAAAATCCGTGCGCAGTAAAACCGTTTTGCTAGATAATTTTTCCTTATCATATGCATAATTATTCATAAATTATGAAAAAGCAGAGACAATTTTTGCAAATTCGGCTCCTTTCAGGCTTGCCCGCCCAACGAGAACACCGGAGATGCCTGAAACTTCCGCCAATTCAGGAGCATTTTTTGCATCCACCGAACCGCCGTAAATAATCCTAGTTTTTGAAGCGAGCTTGGAGCCAAACATCTCTGCCAAAACTTTTCGGACGAAAATAGAGGATTCGTTCACATCTTCTGTCCGCATTACTCCTTTATTATGCGTGCTGATAGCCCAGACCGGTTCATAAACAATAATACATTTAGAAATTTGCGCACGTTTTACGCCCTTTAATGATTCATGCATCTGCTTTTTTATTTCCGACCAGTGACTGCCATCATGGTGTCTTTCTTTCTCTCCAATGCATATTAAAGGAGAGATGCTAGAAGCCAAAGCGGCAAATGCTTTCTTGGCCACAATCAGCGATGTCTCCCCTCGCGCCCTCCTCTCGGAATGACCGACGATAGCATAAGAGGCGCCGATTGATTTAAGCTGATTTGCGGATACTTCTCCTGTAAACGCGCCCTCTTCTTTTTCCACTGACACATCCTGTGCGCCACGCTTGATTTTGCCTCCTATCAAATGGATAAACGGAGCGGGTGGGCAGATTACGATTTCCGCTTTGGATTTGGCGGAAGATTTCTTGACATCAGAGACAATTTTCCTGGCGATAGTAGCGCTCTTTGGATTCATTTTCCAATTGCCGATGAGAATTTTTTTCATCCCTACATTCTACCTCAAACGAGGGCTTACTGCGACACTTTTGAGCTCCCACAAGTCGTCCCACAAGTCGGACATGTGGGAGAAGTTTTTTAATATTTCACAGGCTTAAACCAGCCAAAGATATCCTCTTTGATTGTTTCTTTATTTTTAAAATATTTCGGGAAATGTTTTATGGACATTATTTTGTTTTGTGGTCTCACTTTTCCTATATGATCGAGATAGCTGCTCCATTCATAGCTGTTAAGAAATTTTCTTGCTCCGATGCTGTCCTTAATTCCTTTTTCCTTCCATTCAGGATCAATAATCTTGACGGGATTTAAATGTATATAGGCAAAAAGATACTTCGCTTGCACATCATCCTTGATATGCACAGATTTGAACACGCCTTCAAAGAGTGATCCTGTGCGGATATACTTTGCATTGAAGTATTTAGCATATGCAGTAGAAAGTTTACGCATAAATTCTCCAATCTTATTCCTTTTGCCGTCCTCCCACAAGTCGGACTTGTGGGGAGGAGTCTTGGCGGCAGTCAGATATATATGGAAGTGATTGGGCATAAGAGCCCATGCTCCCATAGAAACAAGCGTATCTCCTCTTTTAAAATCAAAAGCGTCGATGTTGGTATCTACAATATTGTCCCTAAATTTAAAATGTCTATAAGTATTCAAAACGAAGAGACACTTTACAAAATGTCTGTAATCCTCCTCATCTAGAAATATTTTCTGCTTACTATTACCCCTATTGTAGATATGGTAATACTCGCCATCAACAAGCGGAACTTTTCTTTGCGACATAGATTAAATTGTAGCAGGTAGATACCCTTCCCACAAGTCGGACATGTGGGGACTTACTGCGACACCTCCCCCCAGCTGTCTACCGTCCACGAGCCGGAAGGCCCTGTGGTGAAGTTGATGTTTGTGAGCCCTGATTCATAGTTTAAGACAGAATCATTAAACATATTCATCTTGTAAGCCGTAACGGCCTTTGCAGTGGCATCGTTTGTAAAATTAGCCGTGCCATTCAGAGTGACGAGCACTACAGACCCTCCGTGGTTTCTGATATTTATATTGCCATTTTTTGTAGCAACCATAATATAGCTAGCTGAATTGCCGCTTCCTAAAAATTGGCCAGCATTATTAGTATCGGTAGTGCCTTCCACCACGACAATCCCATCTCCAGCACCATAAGAGCTTGCAAGCTGAATAATACTGTCGTTGGAGATATTGAGATTGCCGGTCACATATAAGGGTCCGCCAAGAGTGAGCACTGAATCGTTTGAAAGGTCAAGAGTGCCTATTACTTTCAACGCTTTGTCAGTAGTGGAAGCTTCGTAGCCGCAAGAATTGCACATGGACAAATTTCCATTGTACACCTGCCCAGTGCTCGCCATCTCTTTCCACTCGTCAATATTTGCTTCTGATACAGAAAATCCTAAAGTGGACGGGGGTGCTTGACTCGTGTCGCAGGGTTTGTTATTGCTATCGTCTGGGTCTCCGCCGTCTCCGTCATCTTGACAATACAAATTGCCCGTAACTGTCGAATCCTTGACAGTGAAAGCGCTGGCAGTGCCGCCTACACTCACTCCATCAATCTTGCTAGAATAGCCGGTATAAATCTCAAAAAGCGCATCTTGCCCAGAAGGAGATGGGGTCGACCATGTGTCGTCTGAATTTTTGGTCTTGATAATGCCATTTGCATAAGCTCCTGTGCTCGTAGCGATGTTGTAATATTTCGAGGCCTTTGTGTCGCCACTAATGAGCCTTATCCAATATGTCTGATTATTGTTTAGGGATATGGATGGGCTTGGATATACATCTATCCATCCGTAAGAGGAAGCGACAATAGCGGCGGAGATAGTCATGTCAGATCCTTGTTGGCTTCCTGTGGGATTACCGCTTGAATCCGCTCTGATCTCAAGCTCTAAATTTGAAGGATTAGTGGCTCCTATCTTTTTGAGATTTACTGATATGCGCAATACGGGAGTGGTGGTAGTCATAAGGAAGCTTTGGGCTATTTCTTCTACAGCGCTCGTCCGACCAAGATCTATTCCTCCTATGGGGATAGTGGTAGTGCCATTGGTGACCTCTGCCGTAATATTGGACACAGCGGCGGCAACAGCGCTTCCAGTTATTATCACATCGTCGTCGTCTCCGACGATATTCCCATTAGAATATACATTTCCATTGATTACCGTGTGATTTTTCATTGAAAGCCCACCATTACCTACTTGCAGGCCATAATTGAATGATGCCCCTTCACCTTCGGAAAAAACGCTTTTAGCATAGCGGATTGTTTCACCATTTGCGCCTGTAGTTGTGACCTGTATCGTGTCGCCGACATCTGCCACTTCTGCAGAGGCGGAAATATCTCCCGAAAATGGCAAAGTGATGCTTGCTGGGAGCGTCTGACCTTGATTCAGCCGATAAAATGCTTCTTCGTTTACGGAATCCGCCGCGAGATATCCTTGCTTGGCTTTGTGCAAATCGCGCACTGATTTAATTTGATTGGCTGTAGGCACCACCACCGCGGAAATGACCGCCAAGGAGATGGCCAAAAATCCCAAAACTGTCATTATAACGACCTGGCCTCTTGATTTGTTGTTGAAATTTTTCATTGCTATTGATATGACCCTCGCATCACCACCGTAGTATAGAAACTGTCGCTCACACTTGGCGTAGAAGTGGGCCCGAGAAGTGTCAACTCTACTTTGATTGCAGAAGATGTAGTGGTAGACAGAGAATAGAATTTCAAAGATGTGGCTCTGACTTGAGATAAGGTGAGCTGGCCTGCGGTGACGACATCGTCATCTACCACGACCTTCTGGCTAGATAGATAGAATTTCACATTTTTTGTCCCTCCGCCGCTTGTCGGGACGATAAGAGACAGCACTCCGTTTGATACTCCGAATGAATTGATAGCGCCAATGCTTTGCGCGGCGCGAATCTCGCGCACCATCCTATCCATAGCGGCGATGCCGGAATTTTCCACATTGCGCGTGGCCTTGATAATCCTGTGACTCATAAACATAGCGTTGGTGGCATAGATAATGACCGTCATTAAAATCACCGCCAGAGAAGCATAGATAATAAGCTCGACAAGAGAAAACCCTTTGTTGAAGTTTTTGCTGTTCATCCCGTTAGAAATTGTTTTGTTTATTTCTCGCATGATCTAAATGTTTATCTATAAGATTTCTAACAGGATTCATTAGTTTGGTCATCAGTTGTTGAAAACATCGAAAAGATACATTTCTATGGTCTTAGTCGTGGTCCCGGTATTCTCCTTCCAAGCTACGGATATCGTCGCTTTCCTGCTGCCGGAATCCGAAGTGCCTCCGCTTGAGACGACATTGTTTGATGCGTCGCGATTCACCGCAGAGAGGACAAATGTCCTGTCGAACTTGCTGTCAATCCACGAATGAGCGGAAGTGGAAGTCCATTCGGCGCCGTCCCACGAAAAACGGTAGGTCGTGCCGTTCGTGAGCGATGCGATATTGGCTGCGAAGCCCGAATCGCGCATAAATTTGAGAATTTCCACTCCTTCTTCGGAAAGCATGGCGGCTTTCAAGACCTTGGTATCCGAAAGCGCGTAGCGCGCCGTGAGCGTATAAGAATTCACAAGTACCACGAGAGCCACGGCAATGATGCTCGCGCCGATGACGATTTCCACTATGCTCATCCCTTTTTTATATTTTATTTTCAAGAAATTACGCATTAAAATTTTCCTCGCTACTCACTACTGTCTACTGTCTACTCTCACTCATCATTGTATCTCGCTTATACCTGTGCCGTAAATGACAATCGTTTTGCCGGCGCCGCCTGCCGCAGGCGACACCGTCACAGTGCCGCTCTTGGAAGCGTTGCCTGTGAGCTTGGCAAAATAAAGCTCTGTGGCGCCGCCGGTAAGCGAGATGTCAGAAATCGTGTATTTGGCTGGGATATCATAAGACGACTCTACATTATCGGCATAGTAGACAGTGCCTGAAAACACTTCTATCGAGCTTGCCGTAAACTTCACCCCGTGCTCCACTCCGTCCACGGAATTTATGGCCATTGTCCGCGCCTTCTCAATATATGAAAGAACACTTTGCGCATCGCGGTCCAAAGATTGCGAATTGGAGAGAGAAGAAAACACTGATACGGATATGGCAATCAAAATACCGACAATAGCGATCGTTGTTAGGATTTCAATGGCAGAAAAGCCTTGGGCAGCTTTTAGCTTATAGCTGTTAGCTATTAGCTTGATGAAATTATTATTTTTATTTTTCATATTGTTCACAAAGATAGTACGGGGTAACTATTTTTATAGTCGCTATGCTTCTTTAAAATATGTCATATGCTATCCAGCACCGTATACATAGGGGTGATCATAGAAACGGCAAAAAATCCGACAGCAAGCCCGATCACTATCATAAGAAGAGGTTCTATGACAGTAGACATGTTCTTAGTCCTCTGATCCACTTCGTCTTCATAGTAATCGGCGACCTGCTTCAGCATCGCTGAAAGATTGCCTGTTTCCTCACCCACCGAGATCATTTCCCCAAAAAAAGGCGGATACAACTTCGGATATCGGGCAACAACGGCCGAAATCTGCTCGCCTTTTTGAACAACTGTCTCTATTTCGCCGAGCGCCGCTTTATAAAAAAAATTTTGTAAAACATCTTTGGTGATCTCGGCGCTGCGAACGACCGGCACTCCTGCGGAAAGAAGTGAAGAAAAAGTTCGCGCCGTACGCGCAACATTTGACTCAATCACGATTGGTTTAAATAACGGTATATGGAGCAGTGTATAATCAAGTGTTTTTTTACCTATTCTGCTTTTCACAAATACGCTAACTAGAAAAATCACAACAGTAAGAATCATTGCGGCAAAAATATAATGATTCTGAAGAAACTCGCTTAATCCAATAACTACTTGAGTTGAAACAGGAAGTTCAGTGTTAAGCTCTTTGAATGTAGCCGTCAAGGATGGCACCACCAGAGTAAGCATGAGTATAGCAATGCCTATCATTAAGGAAAGAATAATTGCTGGATAAATGAGCGCCCCTCGTATTCTTTTAACGAGAGTGTAGTTTTTTTCCATTTGATCGCCGACAATTTTAAAAGATTCTGTGAGAGATCCGCTTTCTTCACCTGCTTTGACCATAGCAATAAAAAGCGCATTGAAAGTCTCTGGGAACTGCTCCAGCGCCTCGTGCAAAGTTTTACCAGAAGCCACCGCCTCATTTATTTTGTCCAAGATAAATTTTAGTCTTTTGTTTTTGGCCTGTTTATTCATCACAGAAAGAGCGCGTGAAAGAGCAAGTCCGGCATGAAGCATAGAGCTTAAATTTTTTGCCAAAAATATTTTTTCTGCCGTTTTTACACGTCCTTTAAGAAAAGATAGGGAGAACGTATTTTTCTTTTTCTCTGTGACCTCTATCGGAATGATCCCGTCCTTCTTAAGCTGTCTGAAAACCTCATATCTGTCCGGCGCTTCAATCATCCGTTCCCCTGTTTCTCCGTTTGCTGTTTTGTAAGTGATTTTAAATTGCATTTTTTTTGCCTAAAATTTTCTACTCTCCACCTTCCACTATCCACAATCTACTCCGAAATAACCCGCAGAACTTCTTCAATTATTGTAAGGCCACGGACTGATTTTACTATTCCATCCTCTATCATTGTAAGCATTCCTTCTTTTTTTGCTTGAATTTCTATTTCATCGGATGTGGCGCTCTTCATTATAAGCTCGCGGATAGTCGGCGTAACTCTGAGCACTTCGTGAATGCCGATACGGGAATGAAATCCGTCCGGATACTCCTGCGATGGATTGGGTTTCCAGAAAGGCACTTCATTCCAGGTCGCATCGGCTGAAACAGCTTTCTCTTCCTTCAAAGTTTTCAAAACCTTTTCCATGTCAACTTTTTTTGCAAGCTCCACCTGTTCCGCCCTTGATAAAAAGAATTTGTCTTTCGGCTTCTCCAAGCGACGCACCAAACGCTGGCCAACCACTACATTCAATGTAGACACGAGTAGAAACGGTTCTGCCTTCATATCAAGAAGACGAGGTATGGCGCCAGCGGCAGAATTGGTGTGAAGCGTCGAGAGAACCAGGTGTCCGGTCAAAGCAGCGTTGATGGCCAGAGCTGCCGTCTCATTGTCACGAATCTCGCCCACCATAACAATATCCGGATCTTGGCGAACCAGAGAACGCAGGCCATTCGCAAAGGTAAAGCCGATCTCAGGTTTGACCTGGGACTGGTTGACTCTCTTCATCTGATATTCGATTGGGTCCTCAATTGTTGAGATGTTTACATTTGGAGTATTTAAAATATCCAAAATTGTATAAAGCGTTGTTGTTTTTCCCGACCCTGTAGGTCCTGTGGCTAAAATCATTCCTGTTGAAGCTTTGGTCGCTTCGTGGAGCCGTTCCAGAGACACGCCGTGAAATCCAAGAGACTCGAGCGAAAAGCCGGAGGCCCCCTCACGCAAGAGACGCATCACTGTTTTCTCACCAAAATAAGTCGGAAGAATAGATACGCGAAGCGCCACTCTTTCGCCGTCAATGTCCACCTTGAATCTTCCGTCTTGTGGCAATCTTTTCTCATCAAGTTTTAGGTTTGCAAGCACTTTAATGCGAGCGGTAATTCCATCTCCGGCGTTTTTCGGCAAAACCATCGCATCGTGAAGAATTCCGTCAATGCGGTAGCGAACAACAACTTCTGTCTCAAACGGCTCTATATGAATATCAGATGCGTCCTGTAAAATAGCGTGCTTTAAAAGAGTATCCACTATTCTTATGACCGGCAGATCTTCAGCCATTTTTTTCAGCGTCTTTTCATCGTTCTCGTCGCCCTTTTCATCAGAAAAAGCTGTAATATTCGCGGATTCTTTTGTGATAAGATCACCAAAATCAGCCTTGAGAGATTTTTGATATTGAAGAAGTGCGGCCTTGACAGATTCTGTAGAGGTGAGCCGTGGCATGATCTTCAGCCCAGTTTTTTTCTTAACGAAGTCAATTGCCGAAAGATCACCTATATCAAGCATTGCAACCTCAAGGTTACTGCCTTTTTTTTTGAAGGCCACTATATTATTTTTCCTGGCAATCGGTTCGGGAATAAGAGACAAAACGTTGAAATCAAGTTTCTGATCCTTGATGTCAACAAAAGGAATGCCTAAGACATAAGCGTTGATTCTGCGCAGATCGTCCTCTCCTATTTTCCCACTTGAGACTAAAACATCTCCGATGCTTACTTTCTTGCCTTCCGACTCAAGCTTAGCTTTTTCAAGCGTAGTCTTATCAACTAAGCCGGAGTCAAGAATAAATTCCTCGAGATGCTTTTCATTAAGTACCATTGCCTTTAATTATATCAGAGAATGTGGAATGTAGACCGCTTCGCTGGTGGAGTGTGGAAAAACAGAAAGGATTTCAAGCACACCCGCCTTTGATTTCAAAAAATCAAAGGCGGGTGTGTGACCTACATTCTACTTTCTCTTTTTCTAATTAAATTCTATTGAGCGGACATTAATACGGCAGGTGCTGGTGGCAGTTTCCGCATTAGTCTCAACTGTTCCGTCCCAGCACTTCAAAACATATTGCGTGTCTCTTTTAACATTCTGGTCCGGATATTCGAGAGGCGCACTTTGAGATCCTGGATCAAACGTCTGCAGTACTTCGTCCTGATTTGAAAGCTTGCAGTGGGTAACTAATTCGGGATCTGGGTCTTCAGGGTCACTGCTGTAGCCTAAAGTATAGTAGCTCTCAAATGTTGTTCCCCATTTTACATAGCATGTAGTATTTGTGGGTATAATCGGAGGAATCACCTTGAGAGTACCAAGCTCCACCGGCCCATCATTTCCTATGATAAGAATGTTTCCTCCTTTTTTCTTTGGCTGCTCGCATGTGCCGGTGATACACTGGTCATTACAGTACGTTGTGCCTCCTGAACATCCTACTGTCGCACTGCATGATGCGTCCGCTCCGCCGTTCTCTCCCAAGCATTGCCAACTGTAAGTTTGTCCACTTTGTGTGCCACTTGCAGGCGTGCCAGAGCTACATGTGCCTGCCACAGACCCGCAGACACCGGCAGTACCAGCTGATGCTGTACATTCTGGAGAATCATCTCCACCATATTCCCCCTGACAAATCCAAGAATAAGTAGTTCCGTCTCCGGAAAGAACCGGATCTGTCCCTGTTCCGGCGGTACAAGTGCCTACACCACTATCGCAGACACCGTTTGTTGCAAATACTGGCGTAACACTAATTACAGCATCTCCAGAGCCCGGGGGAGGTAGTGACCCTATTATGATTGCTACCGCAATGGCGATGACATTTGGGTCCGCACATTCCTCCTCTTCGTCAATAAAATACGCAAGGGCGTACCCACTCACATGATAAAGCTCGTCAACACCATCGCCATCGCTGTCATATAAAAGATCAAAATCATACGTCCAAGGGCCACACATTTTTCCATCGGTGTCGCCACACTGACCGGGCTCACCGAGTAGACACTCATGTGTGATGCCATAATTGCAATATGCTTGACCCGCTATACAAACTCCTTCTTGGTTGTCTGGAAAACACTCATTTTCAGCTCGACATTTTTGAGAGCCGGTGACCTCGCACCAGCCCTGATTAGTACCATGGGAGCCGTCCAGCAAACAACACTCGTAGGTCTTACTGGGGTCGGGCTTATTCTCCTCGTCACATCCTGTAGGAGGATCATTTCCACAGCTCGGGTCGGCAGGGTCGCCGCCGCAAGCAGGATCACAAACAGGGTCGCCTCCACATTCGATAATACATGCGTCGCCGCCGCAAGCAGGATCACAAACAGGGTCGCCGCCGCAAGCTGGATCACATGCATCAGAGCACCCACAGTCCGGCTCGCCACAGTTACCAGAGTCGGGGACATCGTCGTAGCATGGGCCACAGCTGTCTGTGTCGGGTATTCCGTCACCGCAGAGACCAATCTCTCCGTTGCCTATTTGACAATTATTACTATCGGGAACCTCGTTGCCACAAAGACCTGGCGAACACTTCATACTGTCGGGCTTCGCGTCGTAGCACGGACCGGGAGTAGGCGTACAATCTTCGGCACTCGCAACATTTAGCCCAAATCCAAAAATCATAAAAATTGCAAAAATTGCAAAAATTGCAAAGAATAAAGAAAGGATTGGTATGCATTTTTTAATAGTCGTAGTCATCTATTTCTTTTCTATCTTTATAATTCCAGGGCTTGAAGACGAATCATCTAGATTTTTTACGGGCGTAATTTTTACATTAAATACTTTGAATGTGGAAGCAGTAGAAAATTCTTTTCTAAGGGCATACTTCTCAGTTAGTGAAAGGGAGCTGTCTTTCGGAATCGTCAGAAGAAGCTCTCCTCTGTACTTTTCTGCCTCTTCTTTATTGCCTCGTATCTTGGCTACCTTCACTAAGACGACATAGCCGTAAGAATAATTAGGGTCAATGTTTAGCGCTTGCATTGCCAATGCTTGTGGCCTTTCTGTTGCTTTTTCCATATTTTCCATAGCATGATTAGGTATATCTCCTATAATTGCCAAAGCCAACCCGGCTATGGAAGTAGGAGACGGGGGGTTCTGCCTTAATGCTTCATTAAAGTAATTTTCCGCCAAAGCATATTCTTTTTTCTTTGCCGCTAAAAGGCCTAATATCTGATTTAGATCTGCAAGCGCCAATCTGTCTTTCAAGACAGAGGTATTGAGTAAAGTCTTAGCGGTAGATTCCGCTAGCTCTGTCTTTCCTTCTCGCATCAATCTTCTTAAATAACCAATGTTTGCTAAGGGATTTTTGCTGTCAATTTTCAAAGCTTTGTCATAAAGAGAGTTGGATTTCACGAAATTGCCCTGCACTTCATTGACTTGCGCCAAATCTGCCCATACCAAAGTATTATTTCCATCGAGATTGGCCGCCTTTTCATAATAACTCTGTGCTTTTTCATAATTTTTAAGCAAGAAATATCCGTAGCCGATGAGACGTTCTGATTCGGCGTTGTCTCCCACATCACTTATTGATTTCGTTAGAAGAGATATCGCCTTGTCCACCCACGGCTTTCTGTCGTTTGTGACGACTCCTTGGCTAAGATATGCAGAAGCGAGTATATGCAAAAGGGCGAAATCTTTAGAGTTCCTATTAAGCAAGCTCTCTGCCTTTGATATCACTTCTGCATAATTCCCGCCAGCTAGAGTATCGTAAAGATTCCTGTAATCCGGTTTTTTGAAATAAGAAAAGGCAAATGTTCCTGCGATCGCAACCACCAGAATAAGCGCCGAGATAATAACCGGCACATGTTCTCTAGAAAAATCCCTAAAATCTGGCCAAGAAATTTGCATTTTTAACTTTTTGATTCTTTCTATTTTTATTCTTCATTTCTCCACTATTTTTCTTTTCCTCCTTTTCCCTTTCTTTACTTCTCAGCTTCCTCCCTTCTCTGCTTCTTACCTTCTTCTACGGTACCTCCTCATAATTCCAGTTGAGACGGCAGACAGTTTCAACTTTTTCTACTGCGGTATTAGCTCCTTCGCTACAACTCATTTTAAATACGCTGTCTTGCTGTAATGCAGGAGACTGATATGAGGTTGGTGCTGTTGTACTTCCTGGGCTGAAGTTAAGTGAAACATTGTTTGGTCCCGTAAAAGTGCATATGGTGTTTTCGTCATAGGATATGAAAG
The DNA here is from genome assembly GCA_036517135.1 of Minisyncoccota bacterium. GTDB lineage: Bacteria > Patescibacteriota > Minisyncoccia > Phycocordibacterales > CAIRYW01 > JAQBQZ01. The sequence goes on from DATDXX010000070.1 coordinate 29,746, forward strand.
AATTACTCCAAGAGATCCTACAACTGTATCCTGGAGCTCCCAGAGGCGGACTTGCACTAAGAGATCTTAGTTTGACCGGGCCTTCGTTTGCGAGCATATTCGGATTGATTCTAAAAGGTTTGTATTCAGGGTTTGCATCGTTGCATTGCTGGTTCGTTGGAATACACTGGCGAAATAGCTCGCAATAGAATTGGCCGGTGGAGCAGCCACCGCCCGTTGGAGAACTATTAGTTGGAGTACCGGTAACCACAATGGGTACATTTGCAGACGCGTTAGTACCGCATATTCCCGCCTGACTATGTACCTGGAAACGGACATTGTAAGTGCCTGGATTATCTGGAGCATTGAAAGACCCTATTGTGAATGCCCCGCCACGACCACCTGTCCAGCCATGACCGCCTATTGCACCTGTAACGAAATAAGCCGGCCTTCTTATAACATCGCCTTTTGGACCTGTAACGACAATATCTACGACAGTGGCACTATTATCGCAAGAGACATAAGACACAACGCCTTGTGTGTAAAAGGTTGCACCGGGAGCAAAATTCTGATTAGCATAGGGACTGGTAGGACGAACACTCACCGCTGCAGGACTACATCCGACATTTCTCGGAGCACTTTTACCTTTTTTAGCCTTAGCGAAAGAATCGTCTGTCGCCAAAGAAAGCGTGGCCATGACAATCAGAAATAAAGCTAAAGTGGACGCCGCTCTATTCCTGTTTTTCATGATAAGTAGAATGATTATTAAAAACACTATTGCAATTCCGACTCCCCATAAGATCGTAGACGGATTGATTCCAAATGGCGTGGCCTTGCGAGATTCTTCTGCTATTTTTTCATAATCTTCGCTTAAATTCTGCTTGTATGAGGTGAGTAGCACGTCCGCATTATCAAAAACATCCATCTCGAGCCGAAGCGCTCGAGAAGGTGATGCGGCATAAAGCTCATCTTCTATATATGTCTCTCCAGATACATAAAAGTCATCAGTAAATGAGGCGACCTCTTCGTCCTTCTCATTGTATATTTTTGATTCAATTTTTCCTACAGCATCATCTCCTAGACTGGTATTATTTTTATCGCTAAGAAGCGCAATATCAAAAGGTTTACCAGTAAGTGTTGCGCTAAAATTAAACTTCTCATTTTGAGCCAGTACATCTTTGTCTACGAGAGCGGAATGTACGGTGGCAATATTGCCCCCGATGATATATCGAGCGCCAATGAGCGTTGCGATCTGGACACCCTTGTCATCGCGTAGCATTATTTCTGCAAAATACACTCCCGGCCTATAAGACATGGTAGGCAAAACTACCTTAATGATTTCAGTCTTGCCGGCTCCTATAGTAAGGGTATCCGATTTATAGCTTTGGAAATCTTTGGCATTTTTCTGTTCGTAAACCTTAATACCTGGAACTATATTTACTGCGGACTTGCTCGCATTGTATAGAGTAATCTCTGCGAAAGCTTTTGACGGTTCCTTGTCTTTGTAAATTGTCGGCCCCTCGGTTATATTGAATTTTAAGCCGTTGCTTAAAGTAAGCTCTACATTTTTTATTACCACCGATTGTTCCGTTTTTTCTATAGAAATGTATTCACTATCCGCAAAACTGACAAAATTGCCAGCCCCTGAAAAAATATCAATACTTACGCCAAGCTTCTCGCCGCTTACAAATGAAGGTATGCGGTAAACAAAGGAAATAGTTTGTTTCTCATTCACTCTTAAATCAATCGAGCCGCCCCGTGAAGAAGCATCTAAAAAGGTACGAGGAAACTTTGTGCCCGGTATTGGTTCTTCGTAATCTGAGGCAATCTGTATGCGAAAAGAAAGATTATGGACTGCAAAGCCAGAATGATTCTCAATGGTAAAATTGCCGTGAATATCTTCTCCTGCTTTGTAATCAGTCTTATCAAGTATCACATTTGAGACATTGAGACTCAGTAATGCTTCGTCATTATCGCCAGTAACAGCAGCAGCTGCGTATCCGGGAGGTAATAAGAAGAGTACTAGGAGCAAAAAGAAAGAAAACTTTTGTAACAGCCTTTTCATTTCCTTGAAATTATACCACAAGAAATATCAGTTAGTGCAAACTAACGGTGCATAACTCAAAAATTTGCGAAAATATTTCATTCTGTTGAGATGAAAATACGATACTTCTCTGAGATGCAATGCAAAAAGCACCTTTTGACCCAAATCTAGGTTTGAAACCTCGAAATTAGACCCCCGTTAGAAACCCGCCGTCAGAGACTGCTGGCTTCTAACCGGATTGACAATCTTTTTTGTTTGGTATACTATTTCTCCCACTTCAGTTCGCCTTCACGGGCGGGCTATATTTTTAAGGAAACAATTAAAACCAATCATGTTTGACCTCAAAGTGATACATTCGGTGCTCGCCCAGCTAGAAGAAGAGCGTGGCATCCCAAAAGAAAAAATATTGGAAGCGATAGAAGCGGCGCTCGCCACGGCTTACAAGAAAGAATATGGCAAGCGAGGACAGATTATCCGTGCGACTTTTGATATAAATACAGGTAAGACAGAATTTTATCAGATCAAGGTTGCCGTTGATCCGTCGCAAGTATTAATGGAGGAAGAGGAGCCGGCCGATGATGACGAGCGCACCAGATTTAATCCCGAACACCATATGCTTTTGGGAGACGCCCAGAAAATAAAAAAGGGTGCGGTGGTAGATGATGAAATAGTATTCCCTTTGGAACCAAAAAGTGATTTCGGCAGGATTGCGGCACAAACTGCAAAACAGGTCATAATTCAAAAGATCCGCGAAGCGGAAAAAGTTTCTGTATTCGGAGAATTCGGTGAAAAAGAAAATACTATTGTGACAGGCACAGTCCAAAGAATAGAGAGAGGTAATATTTATCTTGATATGGGACGCGCTTCGGGAATCGTTCCTTACGAAGAGCAGATACCGGGGGAGCGTTACCGCCAAGGCGAAAAGATCAGAGCATTTTTAACCAAGGTGGAAGAGACCCCGCGCGGAGTTTTTTTACGGCTTTCGCGCGCTCATCCACAATTTTTAGAAAAACTATTTGAATCTGAAGTGCCTGAAATTGTCGGGGGTACGGTCGAAATTCGCGCTATCGCGCGCGAAGCGGGCTCAAGATCTAAAGTGGCAGTTTATTCCACCGATCCCCATATTGATCCTATCGGCTCAATGGTGGGCCAGAGAGGCGTACGAGTGTCAACTGTTATGAGCGAGCTTGGCGGAGAAAAGATAGATATTATTGAGTGGTCTGAAGATGCGGTAAAGTTCGTTGAGGACGCGCTGTCTCCGGCCAGAGTTGAGAAAGTTGAAGTAAACAATGACACCAACACGGCAATTGTGACTGTAGCAGAAGACCAGCAATCGCTTGCGATAGGACGCGGGGGACAAAATGTTCGTCTCGCCGCAAAACTTACCGGATATCGTATTGACATAAAGTCTGCCGGTGGGCCGAAAACAAATGAAGAATCAAAAGACGGTGGCAAAATTGGTGAGCTGGAAAAAAATGAAATTGAAGAAGCTGAGGCATTGGAAAGCAGGCCGACTGACGATACAATAGAGGAGAAACCTAAGGAATAAATTTTTGAAACTAACAAACTTCTCGCAATGAATCCAGTAGTAGAAAATGGCATCGCCATCTGTTTGCGAGATTTGGATAAAGTAGATTTTATTAAGTGTAAGGTAGCAATGCTAAATCGAATGTTAAATTATAAATGTAATCAAAAGATGGCGAAGCCTGCCGGCGAGGCAGGTAAATAATGCCATTTTTCACTACAAGATGAATTACTGGCACGATATAGAACCAGGAACTGCCGATGAGATGAATGTGATCATCGAAATTCCAAAAGGTTCAAAAAATAAATACGAGATAGATAAAAAAACCGGTCTTATAGCTTTAGACCGAGCAATGCATTCGGCGCAAGATTATCCGTTTGACTACGGATTTGTTCCAAGAACTCTTTGGGGTGACGGTGACGCGCTTGATGTTGTGATACTCTCGACATATCCTCTTGCTCCGGGTATTTTAGTGAAAGCACGACCAGTCGCTTTTATGAACATGAATGACAGCGGTGAGGATGATGAAAAAATTATCGCCGTTCCAATAAATGACTTGAGGTGGAAAGATGTGAAAGATCTTCATGATGTGAACAAACATACTATCAAAGAAATACAACATTTCTTTGAGACTTACAAGAGTATTATCAATAAAGAAGTAAAAATCGGCGCTATTGAAGGAGCAGGTAAGGCAAAAGAGGCGTTCGCAAAATCCCTCCTTATATATAAAGAAAAATTCCCCGCAAAATAAAGGGTAAAAACCACAAGGCAAGTCCTACACCTATAACGAGCTCAGAGACTCGCACTTCCCCGCCTCAGAGGGGTGGAGTCTTGCCCTTTATTTCGACTTCGACTCGGACGTAGTGAACAAGAGGACACATTCACGCTTTCC
>DATDXX010000071.1:0-3321 GCA_036517135.1 Minisyncoccota bacterium
TCACTATCGGCGTCTTTTTGGAAGAATAGTGAGCTTACCGAGTTTTATCAATCTTTCGCGTTCTGTTCGGCGCACGAGCGATTCGAGAGTTTTTTTCTTTTTAACATAATGGGAGCGATTGCGGTCGGAATACCTGATGCCACGCACTCGTTTTACAATGCCTGATTCCTGTACGCGTTTGGTAAATCTCCTGATGAGATTCAGGTTGTTTTCGCTTCCAGTTTTTTCTACCGCAACATTTGTTGACATAAGCAAGCACTTTATCACACACGCTTGCTCTAAGCAAGAGCGTGTAGAAACTGATAGAAAATCCTATAGGATATTATATCAGTATCTGATTTTGATCAGATACAGTATTATTTCAGCTTTTTTAAATATGTCACTAGCAAACTCAAATGGATTGTTTCTTGCACGCGCGTTGTCATATTACGTACAACAACGGACTCTTCCATAGCTTCTTTCTGTCCCATCATAATGATGTGAGGAATATTCATTTTCTCTGCAGTCGCGAGCTGTGCAGACAGCTTGTCTTTTGAAAGTGCCTGATGCACAGGTATTTTGGCTTGCCGCAGAGTCTCAATGATCTGAAGACTTTTGTGCTTTGCATCCGTACCGAACTGTATGAAATAAAATTTTGGTTCACTCTCTTTTCCTTTCTTTTTTTTCTTTATCTGTCTTTTTGTCACGAAATGCGGGTGGATGAGAATAGCACAGCCGAGAGCCGGAATATCTTTTTTGCCCCAGATCTTTTTTGCCAAGCCGTTATATCGTTCACCGATGGCAAGTATGCCCTTTTTGCCTCTCACTTCAAAAACAGTATCCGTACAATAGCTCCGGCTTCCTATAAGATTGTGGCAAACCTCGTAAGGTATCTTTAGTGACTCTAAATATTCCAAAACTTCGTGAAAATGCTGGCGTGACACATCGGATAGATATGCCATCGGTTTAGGCGCATTATCCTTGAATTCCTCCAGCTTCTCATCATGCATTGAGAATATGGAAAAAATATCTTTTTTCAATTCTTGCCGATAGGCGCCGGGTATCTTTCCAATCTCTTTACGGCAATATGATCCTAGTTCGCGCACGAAACGAGCAATCGATTCTTTATCACCAATTGAATTGATCTCAATCGAAAGTTCCTCGTCGGGGTAGCGGTCTTTTAGGATCATAAATGTCGTCTCTATTATCATTGCTTCTGCTATCGGCTTAGACATACCAATTATTTCCAGATTAAAAGTGCGATTCTCTGTTGTGCGCCGAATATGCGGATTACCTTTGACGGGCCCTTCATAAAAGCCGGATAGAGGCATGCCTAACTGCGACCACTTCTTTTCGGTCAAATTTCTCATTATCGCTATCTTTTCCTCCAGATAACCAGCAAATCGTTCGCGCTCATCGCTCCACGGCCTTACACCTCCCAGATGAGACTCATCGAATCTTTTTGCTGAATACATATCTGACTTTTCAATTTCAATATCAGGCAAGGGAATAAATCCATAATGCTTCGCGGTTGCCTCTGCCACTTCAAATTCAGGGCAAATTTCGTTATATATGATTTTTTTTCGCTTCCTCGCGGCAGTTTTTTTCATCCCGTTCGAAATAGGAAATGCCAAGCATTTCCGTTGAGATTATTTCTGTTAACTTGTATATCAACTTTTTTGTTTACCATGACGTTTTATCGAGAATCTTTACTATGGGATTTCGAACGGGATTTATCACTCTACTTTTCTATTGCTCCGGGCAATATTCCTAAATGAGATAAAGGAAAAACACGAACAATAGCACGACCGCTTATGCGGTCAAATGATAGAGGTCCCCATACTCGCGAATCGGAACTCACGGCGCGATTGTCACCCATCACAAAGTACTCATTTTTTCTTAAAGTGACAGAGGTAACGCCGTCTCGAAACGATGAGACATATTTTTCGGACAGCACAAATCCCTCTGGACGATTCTCATTTATTACGGTAATTTTCTCATCATTCATTTTTATTGTTTCGCCCGGGAGCCCTACTATTCTTTTAATAAAATAAGTTTTTTCGGAAAAGGGTGGCCTGAAAATCACGACATCGCCTCGATTAGGCTCATGAAGCCTGTAAGTTATCTTGTCCACGATGAGGTAATCATTGTTTTCAAAAGTCGGAGACATGGATGTTCCTACAACAATAAACGGAGAGGCAATAAAATATTTTATAGGGAGAGCAATAACAAGAGCGATGACAAGCGCTTCAAAAAAATCCCTGAAGGCGCTTTTCTTTTTTGGTAGTGGAACCTTGCTTCCAATATTTTCCATTTGTTCCATAAGTAGAGGAATGATAATATGGAGGTGCGTATTGACGCAATAAGACTATCTATGTCATACATTATTTTAGGTCTTGGAAATCCGGGAGAAGAATATCAAAGTACGCGGCACAACTCTGGGGCGCTGATTCTTGACGCATTTGCAAAAAAAATAAGCGCAGGGGAATGGAAAAAAGATAATAATCGGCAATCTCTCGTGGCGAAAGGGGAATTAAAAAATGAAAAAATTCTTTTGGTGAAGCCGCAGGCGTTTATGAATAAATCGGGAGTGGCTGTGAAGGATATGGCGGGGCAGAAAAAGAAGCTTGAGAACCTAGTGGTGATTCATGATGATTTGGATTTGCCGATAGGGAGTATGAAAATTGTGTTCAACAGAGGAAGCGGGGGGCACAAAGGCGTAGAGTCTGTCATTCGCGCCGTCAAAAGCGAAGCGTTCACCCGTATCCGTATCGGCATCTGCCCGACGTTGCCCTCTGGCAAATTGAAAAAGCCCGACCACAAAAAGCTAATGGATTTCATCGTAGAAGATTTCAAAAAGCCAGAGCAGGACGCGTTCAAAAAAGTATCCAAGCGCGCCTGCGAAGCGCTAGAAGTACTCATCACGGAGTCCCGCCAAAAAGCAATGACGGAATACAACTAGCTTTTAGCTACCAGCCGTTAGCTTTTAGGAAATAAAAAAATAGTTGAAGCCTTATAGCATTCAACTATTCATCACAACGCTCGCGTGTGACATTCAATCCACCATACACCGCCGTTTTCTTTTGGTCTTTTAGGCCAAAGTAAACGGTGCTTTGCATCTCTCGCAGGTGCATTGCGGCACTTTCAAGCGCTTCAGCAAGTCGATAAAAAGCGTCATCATCCTCTTGGGTGAGAAGTTCGATCTGACAGAGACGATAGCGGTCTCCCTTTTTGAACGGATTCCTTACTTTTAGCAACGGTTGGGCACTCATTGGTTAGTTGGTTGGGAACTTTCTTTTTCTTTTATTTTTTATCATACGATGACAATAATGTCAATATAAT